>JANMSG010000613.1:0-18285 GCA_031389065.1 Acidobacteriota bacterium
CTCAGTTACTTCCATACGAGCGACGCCAGTGGTATCAGGATTTGAATTAACCCAAGCGCCGACTAACCCTGAAAGATCAACAGGGGCGGTGTCTTTGGATTCGATGGTGAGACGATCACGAATTTGAGCAAATTGCATTCGATACTCTTTCAAGATGCCCTGATCCAACTGCGAATCATCAAGCGCTCAAAGGCACCTTCGCTGATTGGCGTGCGGGCATGAATAGTTCGTCGGTTGTCCGAAAATAGTAACTCGCCCTCGCGCATCAAAAATTCAACGGCGCGGGCTGTAGTAGAAATAACCTCTTCGAAAGCGTCCAATGACGCCAGCATTTTTTGAGAAAGCGTAGCGAGGTTGGACTCCAATGCCAGATCAATTGTGTAACGACGCCAACAGATGCTGTTTGCAGTCAACACGGTTCGCCATTGCAAGCCGCCACCGCGATAAGCCGCCAACTTCCAGGGCACCGGCTCGGTCTCTAAAAGTTCAAGAACTTCGCTTCCCAGATGACTTTTCACTTCATCTCGTGCCGTATCAACATCCAATATCCGTGAGCGACCGCCGCCTAAAGGATCGGCGCGAACGCAAACCATCGAAATAAACTCGACAGGAGTTTCCCAGTCCGCTGTGTCTGTATGTAGTCGTTCGCTTTCGTGGCCACCTCGCGGCGAAAGTATGTCGGTTGCGGGTTCGATATAATGAACCAGTTGAGCGCGAGGCTTTTCGTAAGGACGAGCAACCAATTCTCCAAAGGCTCGGTTGATGGCGACAAACAAGCGGTTCCCTTCGTCGAAATAAAGACCCAGCACCGACGCGCAATAGGGCTGCTCAACGATTCGTTCCCTTACCGAACCGATGAGCCAATCGAAACCATCCGCACAGGCTCCGCGAATCTGATCCAGTACATAGCGTTGCAAAGCAGGCGAATAGAACTCTATGTTTTCGTACAAAGGAAGGCTTTCAGCAGCCTTGAGCAATTCGCGAGCGAGCGCTGACGGAACTTCGATTCTTCCGATTTCTGGAAACGGCAGAAGCATTTTGCTTTGCTCCAATCTCTCGTGTTGGGTACCACTTCCAAAACGCACACACTCTGCCACAGGGCTTGCTGACAGTCAAGCTCACACTCTTGGAGCCCGTCATCGTGTGCAATTAAAAGTGAGACTAAGGAGTGAAAACGCCCTTCGAGTCCTTCTATCGCATTGTCCACTATACATTTTCCATTATTCATTGTTCTGCATAGTAAGGCACAGTGGACAATTGACAATGATGCTCGATAAGTTAGGTACAGGCTTCAATTAACCGCCGCTCGTAGCATTGCTGAAGGCTTGCCAAGCCGCCAAGGCGCTTTCTTGACTCGTCTCAAGCGGCGGTTCTGCGAGAAGCAGATGGCTGCAATCGGCTTCACCACGAACCCGCAGCAGGGCTCTTTCTCGGTTCCTTATCTGACTGGTGATGAATCGCACAATAAATCCAATGCGCGGTTCGTCAGAGGTGTTGGGATTCGATCCGTGAACAATCGTGCTTTGGTGCAAGGACATCTCGCCGGGTTGCAACACCACATCTAGCGCCGTGGATTCATCAACGGTCATAAGTTGCTCACCGCGCCTCAAGAGATTGGCACCGTCTCGGACATTGATATGATTGAGCAGACCCGCTTTATGAGACCCCGGAATTACTCGCATACAACCATTGCCTGGGTGACTCTGTGAAAGGGCAATCCAGGCTGATGTTGAAGGCGTCTGGTGCAAGCCTGAATAGAGCGCGTCCTGATGCCAGGAGGCATAGCCGCTGTCTCGTGGCGGCTTGTAAAAAACCAATGTGCCATAGATTAGAATATCCTCACCCAGCATCTCTTGAATCGCATTCAAGAGGGCGTCGTGAGTTACCAGACGATGCGCCCAATCGAAAAACAGATGAAGGTTATCGAGCCGTTTCAGCGCCCCACCGTTGTTGATAATCGCCTCAAGCGCACTACGAAAAACAGCTACCTCGTCAACGGAAAACACTTGAATTGGGAAGACAATTCCCTCGCGGTCGTACTGGTTAAGCTGCGCTTTCGAGAGTGTTGTACTCACGCCTTGAACCTCCCGCCTTTCAAACGATGAGCCACGTGCTGTTCGGTATGAAACGCCTTTCACTTAGGTGCAAAGGGTTTCAATCTCCACAGGTAGTCTCCGAAAGCAAATTGGTCTGACTGACGCGCCCTTTGGTGGCACTCGACGCACAACCAGGGCTTACCAGCAACTATTTCTCCTTTGTAAAAGGCAAAGGTTTCTTTCGACACCGGAATCTGCTGATTCAGCCAAGGCTGGTTCGATATGGTTGCAACGCTTCCGTCGCACTGCCCGTTGTCACAAGCATACATTACCCAGAACCATTCCTCTTGACCAGGAACATGCTGATAGCCGCGGATTTTGTACATCACGGTTAACGAACTAAGCACGACCGGCACCGAAATAAGCGGCGGCTGTGGCGACGGATCCCCCTTGCTGAGCACGTAATTCTCCTTAACAATTATCGAACCATACTCCATCTTGAATGGATTTGAAGGGGTGAGCATTGACTGGTAAGCCTCATTGTTGAGATAGGCGGCAATCCAATCTCCGTGCGGGTTCTCCTTCACTTGCAGGAATCGTCCCTGTTGATTGGGAAAGTTCTTCCACGATTTGTAAGGATTATCTTTTGTGATGTACTGCCACAGTTGCTGTGCATCCGCTTGAGGCATTGTGCGTTGGAGAGTTGAAGCGCTAGAGCCGACCCACCCTCTGCCGCCAAGGATCATCAGCACCGCGCCCACTAAAAGAACCCAGAGCCGCAGATCCGTAAGCCGCCGTTTTCGATTGTTCATCGCGCTACATTCCTTTCGGGTTTCATCTGTATTAATCGCCATCCTTGCTCTCGAAATCAAAGATATGTTGGTTCCTTTCCAGAAAGGCTATATTCTCTTTGATAGTTTCCATGTAAGAGTCAAAAGCGCCGCTCCCGTATCCCTTTGCTGTCAGCATCTCTTTCATCTCTTTCTTCCATCGTCTGGCTCCTGACTGGTTCCCGTTCATTTGAAAATACCCTCCGACAAGCGTGTCCCAGTCTAGAAGCCGATCAAGGAAAGCTTCGTGAAAAACCGAGCGCAGTTTTGGATTGCCGAGCAACTCGTGCTGGGTCTTTCGATACGCCTCTTTCAAGACACGGCGCGCCAATGCTTGACCTTCTGCATCGGCTTCCTTGCCGATTTTATAGATGCTTTGCAAGCAGCCAAATTCACTCCTGGCGAATTGTTTCGGACTCGCTTTCCCCCAGATATAGGCATCATCAAAAGCCATATTCGGAATGCCACCGCGCGCATAGAATTTTTCGTCGTGTGGAGCGGGTATTGCCAGAGCGTCATGATCCATAAAGATGATTTTGACTTGCCATTGACCCTTGTCCCAAAAACTTTTCAAGCCCACATTTCTGGCGACGAAAGATTCGCCTCTGGAATACCCTCTGATGCCTAAAAGCGTTCCCCAGAAGGTGGCGATTTGTTGCACCAGAGATAAATAGATTTGGTCGGCTCGTTGACGATTCTCTGCCACGCCAAATGCCGCTGCCAGGTATTGCTCATAGGTTCGATAGTTGACTTTCGGAGCCTGATAAACGCCCAAGACCTCCTGCAGAAGTTCGTCTGCAAATCTGCGTTCATCGTCTTTTATGTATTCAACGCCGAGACCTTCTTTGAAGTAGGTTTCAGGGCCCTTGCTTGATAAATAGAGAGCCAGTTTGTCCAATCGAAAGGAGGTGGTGCCAGACAGTATGGCTTGCGCCGGTGCAACGTGACCTAAGAATTGCGCCGTCAGTCCGAGGTCTCCCGGAATATCCGGCAAGAGGGCATTCCCCTCGGTTTTAAATGCCTCGACCGATTCTTTCATCGCTAAGCGCATCTCGCGAAAGCCCTTCCCGAACAACTGCGGTTGGGTGAAGTAGGGAATGGTTTGTACCTCAACCTCGCCATTGGGGACAGAATATATAGTTGATCTGGAGACATAGTCGGCAATCGGCGCTTCCACTCCATGCACCAGGCGATAAATCCCTTTGAGTTTGGCTGCCGCTATCGCCTCATACTGCAACATCCATAACATATCCCCGCCATCAAGGCGATGAGAAGGGGGAACCGCATATCCTGCGCGTGCGTAAACGACGCTCAACGGATGGTTGCCTCGGCGTCCAACTCTCTTGATCTCAAATTCGAGGTCGCTGCCTGGGGGTTTGATGGTAAGAACAACAGTGGTTAGCGGATATTCTACAAGAGCATTGATTTTAGAATCGGTGGTGTTGGAAACCCAATACACCTTTGAAGCCTCGCAAAGCTTCTTGAGTATCCTGCCTTCAAAATCCGGCAAGAGGTTTATCGTGCGTTTTATCTCGTCTTCGGCTGACCGAAGCGGCGAGGTGCCCAGGTCTCTCACTCCTCCTGTGACCTGCACTTGTCGAAGGATTTCCTTGACGATCTCTTCGGGGGTAAACAAGTATCGCGACAAAGACAGCTTGCAATCGCGCTGCGACACTCTTACGAAATCCTCTAGCGCTGTGATGGGCGTGCTTATGCCTTTAATCTTGTCGTGCAGGTAATGCAATCTTTCGAGTTTGCGGCGAAACTCTACGATGAAGCCGCGCAGATCAATTGCCGAGTACCCTTCCCTCAGCACCGCTCTCACAATTGGCACACTAAGCCCCGGTACCGGTTTCAAATTCAACTGAGCGAATAGAAAATCGAACTCGCTTAGATTCGCCGGATCAAGTTTCAGTATCTGATGCTCAAGCATTAACACAGCCAAGCGTCTGACACGCCAGGTAACTTTGGTCTTCTGTCTGGCGATGGCAATAAGCTTCAGGCAAAAACTATGATTGTAGGTTCCATGATGTAGGAACTCATCAAACAGATCGCACGCTTGATGAGTTCCGGGAAACTCCGTGGCGAGAAGATTGAGTAATCGGCTCCGGCTTAAAATGCGCCTGGACTCTGCAAGACTCTTCATATCTCAGACTTCAAAGTGTCGTCCCTGATGAGGTAAAATGGACACAAAACGTAGCCGCCAAACCGCCTCCTTGACCTGTCAGGCGTCGTTGATAATCACTCGACTGACAGGTCGTAGGAGTAGATCCTGCTATATCAGGCATAGTAGTGCGCTAGTTTTTGCCTTTCTTTCCTACCGCCTTTTCTTGGTTCCACCCTTGCTAAAGGGTTTGGGACCGGGCTTCGCAAGAGGCTTCGGCTTGGGCTCTGGTTTTGGCTTGGGCTTGGGCTCTGGTTTTGGCTTCGGCTTCGGTTTTGGCTTCGGTTCTGGTTTTGGTTTCGGTTTCGGCTTGGGCTCTGGTTTTGGCTTCGGCTTGGGTTTGGGGTATGGCTTGGGCTTGGGCTTGGGCTTACCACCTTTTCCCTTCTTCTTGCCCTTCGCTTTTTTCTTGCCAGGTGGCATAACACCAAGCGCCAGAACCAGTGCGTTGAGCAGGTCTATTGCCACATACCGCTTTAGTATGACCGCGACGACATCCGGTATCGTGTACTTGCTGTCGCCCTTACCGCCTTTACCACCCTTACCGCCTTTACCATCTTTACCGCTTTTACTGTCACCGCCTAGCTTGACTCCCATAATTTTTCCTCCTTACTGCTGAACAGCTTCTTGACGCCTGACTGATTTGCCAGACGAATGATGGGGTCTTCGGCTTTTCACGACCGTTGACCAATTTGAGTAAATTACAATTTGTTGCAGTCAAGCCCCTCTGCAAAAGCTGAGGGGCTGACGCGTTTCCAACCAATCGTCGAAACGCCAACTAAGGCTTAGTACCTGAGTTTATTGACGGTCTGACGAACTGATTCACATCACTCTTCGGGAGCGGAGGGACATATCCTGGCTTCGGCACTACCTTACAGGCGTCAATCGGGGTTGCTGACCCGCTGACCGTACCGACCCGGAATACGCCCCATTGTCCTTGGTGCGCCTGAAGAGGTTGAAAAACCGAATAGAGATAATCTCCAGCCCGTCCAAATTCGCCACCCGCCTTGTCCACCAGCATATCGAAGTGATCCGTTGAGCCATGATTGTCACGCGACCCTAACCACTGCGAGAGTTTGTTATCACCCATCACCGTCGAATTTTTCTGATAGGGATTGCGCTGCCAGACGTGACCGTGGAGCGAAAAGACCTGAGAGGTGCCTGTGCCAAACGGATGCGTCAGGCGAAAACGAGCCTTGTCACCAACGGCAGCCGTGAAAATTGGCGTTTGCGGATCACCCCCGACTAACTGATTAGACAACATACACGAGTAATCCTGAATCGCATTGCCCGTATAACGGAATTGCCACGGTTCTGAGCGGTAATTAACCGCGGTGTAACCGACCGTGGGTACGATTCTAATGTTATCGCTGAGCATCAGAGAGAACTCACGGAACGTCCCTGCGTTATTTGGCAAGGTAACGGTTGCCGAGGCGCGAGTCGTCGGCGGAGCAGCAGCAGAGGGCTCGCAATCCGCCAAACTTCCAGCCTCACCGCACTTCCAGGTCGCGCCTTTCGGTTCGATAATCATCTGCCCGAACAGACCGTTGAGGTGCTGGAACAGTGGGTCGGAGGGGAACAGATTAAGCGCCCCAAACTCGACCGGCGTATAAGTCAGCGTCCCTGTAGCAGCCCTCTCGACCTTGCCAGCGTACCATTTATATTGAACCGGCTGCGCACCAATACCGGTTACCTGATCCTTACCGCCTTGACCGTTCCAACCGATGTTGATTCCAGTGCTGGTTGACGCATCGTAAGAGAGCAGTTGAGGATGCAAGCCAACATATTTGGACATCGTTTTGTTTACAGGTAGGCTACCGAAAGGCGCTGCCCAGTTGAAATCAATACCGAACACTGCTGAACCCGCAGCAATGCCATTCGTCAAGTTGACGACGATGCAATCCCCTGCGTTCGCCCTAAGAATAAGCGGCTCGACGGCAACGCCGGATTTGAGCTTTCCTACAGAGAGGTCTTCTGAACGAACATACATCACCCCTAGCGGATTGTTCAGAGCGCTGGCGCGACTATTGAAAACGATTGCCCCACTTGCCAAAGCCTGCTGCGAAGTCACAGCCGTAATGTTGAAAACTCGTTGGGGTGCGGTCGCCGGACAAGTCGCATAGGTGACATTCGTGCCCGCTGCGATTTTGTTATTCGGAAGCGGTGCCAGATTGGTCGCTTGCTGGGTTGGGTCGTAAGAGCGCAAGAGTCCCCACAGACCGTGAGCGATGCCACTAATATCCATGCTCGGACTATAAAGATAGTCCACACAATTGGCTTGCGACATCCCGTCAGGGCATTTGCGAGGAGTATTGGGCGCCGACGATGACGGGACGCGGAAGAGCAATTCGAAATGCTCGGAAAGCCCCATCGGTTGAGCGCTCCTGTAGCCGGAGTTCTTCCACGATGGCTCAGAAAACCAGGTAGGACCATACAGGTTAAACTGGTGGGCAAATACATGAGCGCCGACCAGCGTGCGAATCTGTACCTTGTCGTTTTGATAGGCGCGCAGCAAAGGAGTGAAGGGATCCGGGTTCTGCACTGGATTGACTTGCTTGGCAATCGCGTTGTCGTAGGCGAATGACAAATCGCCGAATTGCCCTATGCGGTAGGCGATTGGCTCATTGGTGTAATTTACCGACTGCGTACCTGCCGGGGTGGCGGGAATGCCTGTAGTGACCAGTGACGGCGTAATTGGCGCGTTGACGGGTTTCGGCACGCCACTACCATCGTCTGCCCAATAGGCAAGTTGCAAGTCCTGAAACTCCAGCGCGAACTCTCGGTAGCTATCTGCGCCGTTGAGGATTCTGGCTTGCCAGCTTGTCGGTCCGCCATCCGAGCGAGAACCGAAGGTCACGGTTCCATCGTTAGAAGTCCAAGTCGAGCCTTTAGGTTCAACCAGAAGACCCGCGTAGAGACCTGCTTGTTGGTGTGTTGAGGGACCGAAGTGATCGTGCGTAAAAACGGTTCGCAACGTCCGATCCACGTTTGCATTGTCCACCAAGGGGTCTAAGTACCAGCGCTGGATGGTAGTTTGAGCGCCCAACCATGCCGTGGTGCACTCTGGCGGCAGCGGGGTTCCTGAGCAGATTTCAGCCGGCGGTGGTTGCGGGGCACGCAAGCTTGAGGGGCACCCCGCACAGGGCGTCCAGGAGCCTCCAGGTTGTTTGATCGCGTGTATGAGTTCCTGCACTTCTTCAGGACTGAAGGTGCCGTCTTCATAATTAAAACCGTTACCTGCGACATCTGACGAGGTCACGTCGAACTTTACCAGATGGATGTGTTGACCGAGAATGTCAGTGGGCGTGCGTACCTGAAAAGCATCAAGCTCATAGTAGTTGGGCACCAGATTGGTGTGCCAGTACTCGATGATGTCGCCTGTGTTGCCGCGGAAGAAAAGCGGCTCAGGCTTGCGACCCGCCGAGCCTCCAGGCTTATACTCAAAGCTGGGAACCACATCCTTCCATAAAGTCAGAATGCGTTGCTGCGGGTAGTGCCAGCCCTGTTTGTTAAAGGTGACGTCGAGTTGAATAGCCGCAGCTTTGTACCGACGTATCGTGCCGACCGCCTTGCCATTATCATCAATCGCCGGGTCTGCGAAAGGCGCACCGGGTTGTGAGCCGAGCGGGTTGGCTGCAGATTTTCTTGGCAAGCCGTTGAGAATAAAACCTGTAGGTGGTTTGCTCAGAGTGCTTTGCGGAGGTGTGCTCAAAGAAGAAGGACAAGTGCCAGCGGTTCCATCGGGGAAGAATGTCGGGTAACAGCGTTTGCCGAAAAACGCCATCGCGGCTTTCTCTACGGCGGTGCCATCTTCAGGAAGTTGCGTGGCAATCGCCGTGGCTAGGTCCTTGCTCCAATCTGTCGTCGAGTGGCTCTCCTTCGAGATTGACCCACCAGTTATGATATGGCGTGGCAGCCCGCCATCTAAAAAACCGCCAGTTCCGTCTGGCGCGAAATCAAGCGGAGGATGAGGCGGCCGAGCGCCTGCAACGCCCGGAATGAAATACGGAAAACCGGGATTCTCAAGCTTGTTGCCCGCAGAAGGTTGGAATTGACCAGTCATCTGTGTGCCGTCAAACTGGCTGTTGATGACCGTGCCATTCAATAACTGCCCATCCGTGCAGCCACCGATGACGTCTAGTCCATTGATCTTGTTGCCGGCGCAGGTTCCGCCTATAACCACCTGCCCCCCGTGAGTGATTTGCACCCCATTGACCTGCACGTTGGTTTGAATCTGTGCGTAAGCCGGGAGTGGTGCCATCGGCAGAGTCGGCAAAGGCACGATTGCCGGAGTTGGTGTGCCCGTAATGATTTCACCATCGGGCAGGGCGCGCGATCCGGGAATCGCCTGCCCGCTCACATCAACACCATTGAGAGTTGTGCCCTGCGGATAGACAAAAGTCCCTGCCTCAAAGACATCGTGGGTACGCCACATCGCCCACATACCGGCGGCAAAGTGCGGATAGAAGTGGCAGTGGAAAATCGAGTCGCCTACCACTTTGTTGCGATTGCCGCTGCCATTATAAACCATCTCAAGCGTATAGCTGGCGCCAGGGCTAATCATCTGACTATCGAGGTAGCTGCTCTGATCGCTGTTGGGGGACTGAAGCCACTGATGAGCGTGTTGGTGATGCACATGCGACACATCCCACCCAGCATGAAGAATCCTGAACTTGACGTGGTCGTTGATGTAGCTGTGATAAACATTAGAAGGATCATCCGGGTAGTAGGCTCTCGTTGCTTTCGCCAATGGAGCGAGCGTATAAGGGGTACCGGTTGCGGGCTGTCTGGCGTTTACACAATCATTGGTTGTTGTGCCCGCAAGCTGTGCTGCCGTGCACGGCGTTGGGGGTGGCGGAAGCGGCGGCTTTGCAGGGGACGGCGGCGGCGGCGGCTGTTTCATGACATTCGCCGGCCTATCCACCAATATCGCCGGATCGCCAACCGACCAGGCGCTCAAAAAGAACTCTTCAAATTTACAATCAACACAAT
This sequence comes from Acidobacteriota bacterium, assembly GCA_031389065.1. Taxonomy (GTDB): domain Bacteria; phylum Acidobacteriota; class Blastocatellia; order UBA7656; family UBA7656; genus JACQDB01. Next base: position 10,023 of record JANMSG010000613.1, read on the forward strand.
CGCCCATTGGACCTACACCTATGCGGTTGGCGTAAATTTCCGCGCCAATGCCTCCGGTGCCGTAGTTAATGGCGAAAGAATCCTGACCCGCTAGAACCGTCTGCACCATTGCCGGATCGGTGAAAATCGGAAAAGCTTGCGTCGCAATCGGGTTCTGATCTGGTATCCCACCAAGTGCTCCATGGTAGATCGTCGTTACCTCGCGATAGGGTTGTTTGCGATCCGGCAAAGAGGGGTTGGCGCAGAAAAGCGGATCCACGTTCCCACCCGGAGTGTTGCACGGCGGTTCGGGGTTGTTGACGCCAGTCGTGCCAGGGAAGCGACCAGCCTTCGGGCCTGTAATCATCGCCGTCAGGTCTGTGTAAACAATATTATTGCCAGCATCCAGCATCTCGAGGATGGGCGTGCCATCAGCAAAAGTGGCGTCGTAATTAACCAGTGGATGGTTATCCAAAGTATTCAGGTAGCCACTCGCTGTCTTCTTAACTGCGACGGGTGGTTTTCCTGTGATGGTTAAGGTGCACTTGGTCGTGGGAGTACACCCGGCATTGAGCGTCGCATTACTGGGCAGACTGTTGGCATTGTAGGTGGCGCGCTGTAAATCGTCTGCAGACACCTGACTGCGATACCATTCGGCTCCGGTAGGCTGAACGTTCAAGGCTCCAAAGAGTCCACTCGCTAACTGTCTGCCTGTAGAAGTCGTATCTCCCATGGTGTATAACAAAAAAGTACCTTCCTGCTTTGCGTAAAGCGTGTAGGTCTGCGTCTGCGAAGGCACGGCAGGAGGTGTATTAAAGGTGCTTGCCAGGCTCGAATCATTTTTGCCTACAAACGAGCCATCGTCTTTGGCGCTGTTGGCCCATTGCATCCCTTGAACGTGCAGCGACACCTCAGAGGTGCCGTTATCAGCATTGGTTCCGAAACTGCTTTTTGGTATGAAGTTCGTAAAATTGACAGTTATGCAGTCTCCGATATTGGCGCGCAGCACTAGCGGACGCGGTCTCTTGGTGTCCTTCAGCCGCACTGGATTGCTGCCAGGTACGGTGTCTTTTTTGAGGGCAAAAACCAACCCACCAGGAATCGCTGCCCCCAGCCGGTTCAGCATGAAGGGTTGAGCGAGCGCCACAACATCAGCCTTTATCGTCCGTTTGCACGATGCGGGCGGTGGTTGCGGGCTACTCACAGGCTGAGCGTTCGGTGCGTCGCTTTTAGCCTCCTTGTCGCCACCTTCGGCAGTAGCTGAATGGGGCGCCGTCTTTGTCGGATTTGTCTCTGAGCCTCTCGGCGTGGCTGCGGTCGCGGTTGCATCGGTTCCCAGATCTACTGACCTCCCTTCCGCCTTCGCTTTATTTGCTAATTGGATCAGGACTTGCGCGTCTGCCGGTTCTACAGTGAGCAGAACGACAACAATCAAAACCAGACAACTGATGAGTTTTGCCAGGATATTTTTATGTCCACCCATGGGTTGTTTCTCCTTTCGCCTTCGCTGAACGGCGAGCCTCAAGTGTTTGAAAAATCTGTTTGACCTCGATGAGACTTAAATGAGTCTCACTACAGCTATTACTCTTGATGGTTACTACCCTTGATGGTTACTACTTTTGGTTATACAAAGCCTGAAACAGCTTAGTGGGACAATATCATAAGTATCCAGGCTGTTATTACAGGCGTAGGGTAGTTCTTATAACTTTTGCTGTCAAGCAAAATCTTTACTTAACCAATTGAAATTGCAGTTGACACAGTACAAGTATTTATATCGTTTTAGACTTGAATATGAGGCTGATACAGTACAAATATTTATATTATTTTAGACTTGAATATGCGGTTGACACAGTACAAATATTTATACCGTTCGAGACTCGACTACTTGAATTCGTCAGCCTCAGCACACTCAGATTTTGTTTGGCGTATCTTGCTTTCATACAGATCGTGGCGGCGCTATTTTGATACCCTCTGGTAAGCGCGGATCTTTGTGCCAGGTCTGCTGTATGGATTTCGTAAGATTGGCGACAACTCCTTACTCAGCACCTTGTTGGATAGTAAGGCGAATACGATGCATCACATACTCGGCGGTCCGATAGTTAATCTTAAGCTTGCGCTCAAGGTCTTTTGCCGAGACGCCCTTCTTTGCAGAGCAGACCATATGAATCGCCAGGAACCACTTACTGAGCGGCAAGTGAGAGTTGTGGAATATTGTCCCAGTCGTAACGGAATACTGATAGCGGCAATCAACACACTCGTACAGATGACGTGTTTTGCCCGTCTTGCCTTTGGTGTCAAAGGTCATAATCCGTCGCGAGCCGCACCCTTCTCGTATGCAGCAGAGGCCGTCAGGCCAGCGAACTTGCTCAAGATGCCTGATACAGAGTTCTTCACTACTGAACTCTTCGAGAGTCTCGACAAACGAGACCGGAGCACTGTCTGGCGCGGGCTTATCGCTAGTCGCTCTTGCAGCTTTCATAGTTCATTGGTTTCTGAATGAAGAAGGTTAAGACAGTTTATTTACGGTTCGCAGCGTCAGTAATTATTTTCACCAGCGCCTCTGGCGACGAGAGACCGTTAGCTCTTGTCCAGAAACCAGTAACATCATTACCGATTAGAATCATCGGAGTATGGTCGTTTTTATTGGCGACTGTGACTCCCAGTACCTGAAGTAGTGAATCAACTTCCGCTTTCTCTCCGGTCACAAACGTCCAGCCCGGTCCGGCTTTAAACTTGTCCGCAAAGCCCTGCAATCTTTCGCTGGTATCAGTAGTCGGGTCAACACTGATGGAAATCAACTCTACATCGAGTCCGCGTTCGGCAAGGTTCTGCTGCAGCCGCCGAAAAGTTGCGGTCAAGGGTGGGCAGATAGTCGTGCAGGTCGTAAAGATAAAGTTTATAACGACCCTCTTCCCTTTCACTAGATCGGTGTAAAAGTTTTTCAGATTGCCATATTGATCGTAAACTTTAATAGCCGGAATCCGTGACCACGAAATAGAAGGTGGCTTGTTCGTTACCGAAACTACGCTGTTAGCAGTGGGCGTCACGCCTGCCTCAACTTTATCTGCTACCAATCTGAGCGCCATGCTGCATTTCGGGCAACTAGCGGGCTTCGTTGAGGTGATCTCCTGATGCATCGGACAAGCGTAGCGCAAGGCTTTCTGCAGAGGGTCTGCTTGAGCTTGTGCAAAGACCTGAGCAGCGCCTGTGATTTGCATTGTTGCGAACATTAAAACCAGAATCTGGAAACCTACAAATATTCTGCCTGACATAAGCCTCTCCTCCCTCTTACGATTTGTCGCGGTAAGCCTCCGCGCCCTGGGTCATTTGATAGCGATCCAGCCGCTTGCGGGCAGCCACCGTTTCTCCTTCAGATCAATCTGAAGCACATACGCGCCCAGCGCTCCGATTCGACGATTGGGGCTATAAGTGATTGCTGGGGTCAACTCCGTGGGGTACAGAGAGAGTCCTTCAAGAGCTTGAATCAGCTTTTCTCGACTTACCTCCCTGCCAACCCGCCTCAAGGCCTCTACCAATATCTTGGCGGCGCTGTAAGTAGAAAGCTGAACCGCTAAATGCGTCTTTGGAAGCTTGTACTTTTCCGCCAACGTATAAAACTCTTTAATGCCTTTGGCGCTTTGATCGGCTGGCGAAGTTGGAACAGAGAAAAAAAGTTTGCCATTGAAGCCCAGCGGCGCATTGAAAACCTCTCTGCTGCCGCCGGAGCCTGGCTGAAGAATAGTGGGGTACCAACTTAGCCGATCTGCCGCCTTCATAAACGACAAAGCTTCCTCGCCACTGCCCAAAAAGAAGATTACCTCTTGCCCAAATCGCCGCAGTTGTTTGATGGTTTCGCCGACCTCCCAGCCCGCCGCTGCGTAGCCGTAAGCTTGGGGTGCGCTCAAGCCATTCTTCTTGCTTTGGTCTTCAATGGCTTTAACGACGCCTTCGTTGATTTTGCTTCGCGGATAGACCACAGCAATGCCAGAGGCCTTGAACTCTGGTTTCTGGGCTACGAAATCAATGAGCGCCCGTGCCTGTTCGTCAATTCCGGACAAGACATAAAAGACTTGCCGGTTCAGCGGAAATCCTGTTTGCGGATAGAGCGTAATTGGACCAATCAGCGGCACCTCGTTTTGAGCGATGAGCGGGATGATCTCTTTCTCGGCTCCGGCGATGAAGGCTCCGATTATAGCGAAGACCTGTCTGTCTGTGAGTAAGCGCTCAAGGTTGGCGCGCTTGGCATCAGAGGTCTCAGCCGTCTCAATAATCTTTAATTCAAACCGTCGATTATAAATTCCGCCCTGGCTGTTGAGTTCATCGAAGAATGCCTTTGTTACAGCCTTGACTGCCTGCCCCATTTCCGCGAGCGCGCCATTGGGTATGGTGGTTCCAATGGCAATCTCCGTCTCGCTGATGCCGGGGTCTCGATCTTTCCCGAGCCGTTTCAAAAAGAGAATGAGGTTCGCCATATCCTCTTTTGCCATCACGTAGCGGGGCATCACGTTCAGGAGTCTATTGCCTGCAGGGTCTGTGCCGCGTGTGATTGCCAACTCCAGCGCCCGCTCGGTATAGGGTGGGTGTTGTCGTCCATCGAGGTGTCTGACACCGTAAGGCTTGGTCAACACCTCCCAGGTTAAGTTTGACGGAGTAACACCACCTTCAGGCTTTCCCTGACCATCGAGCCCATGACAGTTGGCGCAAGGCATAGCACTTCCCTGCACCTCGAGCGAGGATTCGCCGAGATAAGCCAGAATCTCCTTGCCTGACGGACTCGTACCGCGTGTGTATATCTGTTTGCCGCGACTCTCGCTCGACGTCAGAGGGTTTTGTGCTGTCGCTCCTGCCAACGTCGAGCAACTCAACGGCACACAAAACGCCAGACACACCAACGCAAGCAAACACTTTAAACCTCTCTGCGAACTCATATTCCGCTGCCCTCCGCGTCTCACTTGTTCCCCGGTGGCTGGTCATTGAGAACGCTGTCGACAACTTTGACCAACTCGTTTTCCGAAGCCAGTCCAAAGGCTTTCTTCCACAAACCTGTGCGCTCGTTGCCGATGATGAAGATGTTGAGGTGATCTTCCTTCTTGTTGACAAACTGGCCGAGTTTGTTCAGCGCATAGTCAACGTTTTGTTTATCGCCCGTGAGAAAGTACCAACCCGGTTTCGCGTGGAGGTTCTTGGCATATTCTTTCAGGCTTGCAGGTGTATCAACCGTCGGATCCACACTGATCGAAAGAATGTAAACGTCTTTCCCCATGCGGTCACCTAGAGCCTGCTGCACCTTTTCCAGATTGCGGTTCAGCGGCAGACAAACCCCTTGGCAAGTCGCGAAAAAGGAGTTAATGATAACCACTTTGCCTTTTAACAGATCACTGTAAAAGCGCATCTTTTCGCCGTTCTGATTGAGCAACACGACGTCCGTAAAGTATTTGTGAGCCGGCGATTGCTCGCCGCTCGCCGTCGTCGCACCTTGAGGGTTGCCGCTCTGCTGAGTCGGACTTGCTTGACTCGTTTTATGGGCATCAGTTATTTGCGCTGGCGTCAAGCGGCTTCCGAAACATAGGGCTGCGATGATGACTAATACGGGGAACCGCTTTCTCCAAACTGTTCGGCTGACCTTCATATTCACTATTGCAATCATAGAGTACCTCTCTTTGAAACCTCGTTGATGGACAGGTTCACGGATCTTGCAGAGTTCCTTATCGCTTTATCGCCTGCAGGGTTACAGGGGGTATTTGACTGAATTGTACTGCCAGAGAAGGACACTGGAAGTAGATATAATACACACCGGCTTGCGGTGGGACAAAGCTCATTTCATAGACCCCTTCGTCGCGCGACTTTGCCCATTCGCGTTGCTGCCAAATGCCCGGCGCAAGGAATACCAGAACGCCCATATCCTCCAAGTTGGTCTTCGGCAATTTGGAGGTTGCATCGGTTACTTTGAAACGCAGGGTATAGCTTTCGCCAACGCTGGGCGTCCAATTCGTAACGAGCGGTTCGACTTGGATAGCGACCGAAGCTACTTTTGGCAGTAAAGAATTTTCAGCGATGGTGAGGTTAAAACAGTTGACCAGACGAGGAGAATCCAGCAATAGCGCCACATCATAATGCCCGGGGGCGGGGAGCCGTATGGTGGTCGTATGGACTCCGCGCGTCGTCTCGAGCAAACCGTTATAGAGGACGAGCAGGGCTTTGGGATCACGGCGATAATTCTGAAAACTTCCCATCGGCGCTGCCATGCCTTCGGTGTAATAATAGATCATTTGATCTGCCGGATTGGCGACCAACACGGCGCTGTTGCCAGGGAGCGGAACAACCGCATCGGCGCGTGCGCTGGCTGGCGATTCTTTTGGCGGTTTCTGCCCCGCAGGGAAGCGACTTACTGCGACTTGCGCCTCCTTATCGAGGTCTGTGATTTTTATCATGGTAACGAACTCGCTGCCGACCGAGCGCACATAAGCAAATTGTTCGGTAAAGGTAATTTGATCGGCGGCCGGACCTACTGGCACAACATGGATCAGATGACTGGAAGAGACATCGAAAATATATACCCTGTTGGTCGTCGGGTTGACGGCAAAGCCGAAGCGACCATCAGGGATAATGCGTATGGCGCGAAGTCCAGGCTCGGCTTTTATGCGGGCGAGAATTTCGCGCCCCCGCCCATCCACAACGACGATGGTCCCGTCGCCTTCGTTGGCGACATACAGCGCATTACTAAGCGGTGAAAAAACTACTGCCACAGGAGCCGCCCCGACCTTGATATCTGTGAGCTTGGCAAGCGTCCGCACATCTATTACTGACAGAGTTCCACTCTCCTTGTTGGTTATGAAGGCGAAGCTGTCATCAGCGGCAAAGGCGATTTCGTGATGTCCCGCTCCGGTCTTGAGTTGAGCCACAACTTTCAAGGTTTGAGTATCAATTACAGTGACGCCGCTTTTTGTCTCTTCGGCGGCGTCGTTGCCAACCCATAGGTATCTGCCGTCTTGCTGCAAGGCAACACGCATAGGTTTCACCCCGGAATCAATATTGCCGAGCAGTTTCCAGGTCGTCGTATCAATTACAGCTACCGCGCCCACGAGCGGCATGGAGACATAAAGCCGTTTCTTATCGGCGCTCAGTACCCAATCTTCGCCGGAACTTTGCAGGGCAATCAGGGTGTAAAGTTTGCTTCCTCCGAAGCCGGAGAGTGGGTCTATGACGGAAATGTTAGGCTCGTGATTCAATGCCAGAATGAAGTAGGTGTTGAGGTCAATATTGGGGCGTTTACTGAAGCTGGGTTGGAGGAACGATTGGATATTCTCGCGACACTGTCTGGCATCTGGACGTGGTTCGCCCGTGCGTCGAGCAATCCAGGCAGCGGGGCGTAGATTGTTGATGGGCTTACCTTCGTTAGCGTCAATAAACTTGAATCGCAGGGTTGCCTCTGTACCCGCCAGCAACTCAGTTTTATCACTTTTTCGAGGTGCAATCGGTTCCACACTGAACTCGACGCTAACCCCTTCGTGCGTGTAGGTTTGCGACTTGCGAGGTAGCTCCGAAGGGTTGGCTGTGTGTAGAGCGTTACTTTTGACTTGAGCATTAACCTGAAAAAATGCTCCCGACAACAATACAATGACCACGAAAATCTGTCGCCGCAACCAGACAGCGTGAAGCGACTTGGTTGCACTGACGGCAATCGTTGAAATTTGAAAGTGTTTGTTCTTCATAATTCGCTCAAATCGTCAAGTGCAGGCGTTCAGAGTACCGCCTTATTGTGTTTGAATAAAAAATGCGCAAAGCTGAATCCTGCACCCCGCTGGGGCGCGAGGTTGAGGAGAAACCGCAGTCCTGCGGCTTTACCGCAGGCTAATCTCCTGTGCGCTTCCAGCGCACCCGGTTTGCGCATTTTTTAATCAAAGAACATCAGGCGGAATTTCTCGATGGCAAATCTAGCCGCCTGAAGGCGGCACTCTGAACACCTGCATCCTATGGGCGTTTTAGTCTATGCGCCGCCAGTTGTGCCGAGCGGTGCGCCCTGTGCGATCCATTGCAAAATCATGCTGACTTTATCGGGCGACATATCGCGGGTCACCTGCATATAACTTGGATCAGTGGTCGGCAAAGTGAGCACCCTCTGGATGGCGCTCAGATTCTTTTTAACGTCTGCATACTTGCCTAAATTGATGCCGACAGGATTGGTCATAAAGGGATAGAGTTTGGCGTACTGAGCGAAGATCGGCTCAACATCTGCCCAAGTCGGATAGGCGATCTGCGAGAAGCCGCTGAAGACCAGCACACT
>JANMSG010000697.1:0-6451 GCA_031389065.1 Acidobacteriota bacterium
GATACATCAGAATAAAAGCGCCGAACGAATGGCTTTAATCAGCGATGCGATCATGGCTACAGGCTTGGGCAACGGCGAATTCGTCGTTTGGGGCGACAAGATTGCCGTAAAAGACGGACTGACAGCGCTTGTTGAAGGCCCGGCAAAAGGCACCATTGCGGGCTCGGTAATCAGTATGCGCGAGGCGCTGAAAAACATTTTGAGTTTAAATATTCCCATCAACGAAGCCTCGTGCATGGCATCATTGGTTCCTGCCCGCGCCGCCGGAATCGCTAAAGATTACGGCTCCATTGAAGCAGGCAAACGAGCCGACCTGGTAGCGTTCGATGAGGATTTTAATTTGAGTTTCGCAATCGTCAGCGGCAATATAGATTTTGATAAGAGAGGTTGAAATATATGCCCGCAAAAGAACTCGAAAAACGGCTAGAAGTAGTGGAACGCGAGGTTGAGGAATTAAAGCGATTACTCAGTAAAGATAAGGTAGAAAAGGAGCCTTGGTATATCAGGAATGCAGGAATGTTTGCAAACGATCCTGTGTTTGATGAAATTGTTGAGCGAGGAAAACAGTACCGCGAATCTTTACGTCCTAAATCCTGCAATCGAAATAAAACGACTAACGAATAATTATAATATAAGACACAGACCTCCCCGCCATTTCGCAAAGTAAAGCCCTTGCCTGTATTTCAAACAACTTTTTCAGTAGTGGGGGAATGCTGTGTTGCTTAATCTTAGCCCGCGAAGGCGGGCGATAGCATAAAGCCACGTGCGTTAGCGCGGGGTGTGAAATTTCGATTTCTCCGAGCCCGTGAAACGGGCGATAGATTTTCCTCAACCGATCTATCGCCCGTTTCACGGGCTCGCGAGTTTTGAGACCTTCCTGACCCAGCGTTGCGCTGCGCTCCACACTGGGCTTTATGCTGTCACCCGTTTCGCGGGTTCTTTTCTTCCTTCATTTATTGCAAATTGACAACAACATAGCTTTACCTCATTACCACTTTTTCTTTGCATAGATTATTCACACCGATTCAATATTCCTTACCTTCACGCTGAAAAAAAATCTGACGCAAAATTTTCAGGGAAGATTTTTCGATTACCAACTGTCTAAAGGGTTGTGTGATTAAGTTGAACGACGCAACGCAAGCAGAGTCGCTGATAAACGACAGCGAACTGGTTCGATTAGCTTCAGCCGGTGACAGGGCGGCGTTTGCTCAGATTTACGAAAGATTCTATGCGCGCGCCTTTCGCCTCGCTTACAGCATGACGGGCAATCGCGCGGCTGCGGAAGATTTGACTCAGGAGATTTTTATGCGTGTCTTTCAAAGACTTGAAAACTTCGGTGGGCAATCAAGTTTTGCCACCTGGTTTTATCGCCTGGCTGTAAATCATAGCTTGAATTATCGCCGCAAAGAACGCTTCAGTGTGCAGGACAATCATTCTGACAAGCTTGAATTTCTCGCTAACCCATCGCCGCAAATTGAATCCGTGGTCTTGCAAAATCAACTCAAGGACGAAATCCATGGCGCGCTTTTGGAACTCAGCAACGATATGCGTATGGTCATTATCTTGAAAGATATTGAAGGCTTGAACTACGACGAAATCGCCGAGCGCATGAGTTGTTCGCAAGGTACGGTTGCCTCGCGTTTGAATCGCGCCAGAAAGCAACTCGCCCAAAAGCTCAGGCATTTGAAAGGAGCTTATTAATTATGGCTTTCCATCCGATTACAAATCTGCGTTGCTTTTTACAGTACGACAAATTGCTTTCGCCTTATTTGGACGGCGAACTCGATAGGCGCGCACGCGAAGGCGTTGAAAATCATTTGCACAAATGCAAAAGATGCCGCGCTGCGCTCGAAGACATCAAATTCGCATCGCAGATGGCTTCGCAAATTTATTTGTCGGAAGAGGCGATCAACATCTCTCCTTTTCGACCGCGACAAGACCTGGCAAGTGCCAGAAGCAGACGACGAAGCAAATTGGTTTTCGCGCCCGTCCTGGCATCGTTGATTGCAGTTCTTGCGCTCAGTTCTTTCTGGATCTATACGCGAACGCGAAGCGCGACCTGGCAGGTTATGCGGCTCGATGGCGCGCCGAAAATTAATTCGGCCTTAGTCAGTGGCACTGGCAATTTCGCAGAAGGCGAGTGGCTGGAAACGGACAATGTTTCACGCGCAAGGGTCCAGATAGGCAAAATCGGCTACGTAGATGTCGAGCCAAACACGCGCCTTCGCCTGGTTTCAACGAAGATGACAGAGCAACGTATCGCGCTTGAACGCGGCAAGATGGAAGCGACGATATCCGCGCCGCCGCGCATCTTTTTCGTTGATACGCCATCAGCGCAAGCGGTTGATTTAGGCTGCGCCTACACGCTTGAAGTTGACGATGAAGGGCAAGGCTTATTGCGCGTGACCGCCGGTTGGGTGGCCTTTGTTTTGAACGGGCGTGAAGCGAAAGTGCCTGCCGGAGCAGCTTGCGCTACGCGACCAGGGACGGGACCGGGCACGCCTTACTTTGTTGACGCATCCGTCGAATTCCAAAACGATTTGAGGAAATTCGATTTTGAAAAAGGCGGCAAACAAATTCTCAAAAGCTTGCTTGAAGCGTCGAGTGCACGCGACACGCTGACGCTCTTTCATTTGCTTTCCAGCGTAAACGAAGATGAGCGAGGCGACGTGTATGACAAACTCGCCTCGTATACTCCGCCGCCCGTCGGTGTGACGCGCGAGGGCGTGCTGCAACTTAATGAGCCAATGATGACCGGGTACAGAGAGAAGTTAGAACCTACCTGGTTGCAAGAGACCGCGCCTGCCTTTCGCAAAGTGTGGCGTTGGCTTTGGGACTAAGAATATTCATTGGCTGCCGACTGCGCGAAGCCAAAAACCAGAACGCAAAAAAATATGTAAGCGCTCTGCTGTGATGGCTGGGCTTAGAAAAAGTGTGTCTGAAAACAGAAGGAGAATCATTATGAAGAAAATTATTCAATGGACGGCAATTTCGTTCCTGGTTCTTTTCGTAGGCGCACAGTTCGTTCGACCCGCAAAGACCAACCCTGCGATGGATGAATCGCGCGCCCTGGAACAACACATTCAAATGAATGACGAAGTCAAAGCGACGCTCAAACGCGCTTGCTATGATTGCCACTCAAACGAAACAACGTGGCCCTTCTACAGTCAGGTCGCGCCGGTCTCCTGGTTTGTGATAGACCACGTGAATCACGGACGCAAGCATTTGAATTTTTCGGATTGGTCGCGTTATGACAAACCAGAGCAAGCTGAAAAATTAAAAGAGATTCAAGAGACCGTCAGAGTCGGCGCGATGCCGCTCTCTTCCTATTTGCTCGCCCATAGCGAAGCGAAACTTTCGGATGAAGACAAGCAGACGATAGGCGATTGGGCGAATGCGGAACGCCAGCGCATCGTCAGCGAATTATCGAAAAATCAAGGTTTGCAGTAGCGGCACTTTTGCTGGAAATGAATGGAAAATAAAAAGGCGCGAGAGAAAGCATTTCGTTTCTCTCGCGCCAAAAATGAAACCGTTTTCAAACTAGAAGCTGAAGCGACCGCCGAGTTGTAAGGCGCGCGGTCCGCCGGTTCCGAAATTCTGTCCGGCTCTACCTGTCGGGCGACCGAAACCACTGTTTAAGGTGGTGCTGAAACCTGTCAGGTTGGCAATGTTGAAAACATTAAATCCTTCAATAAAGAAATTTGCTGTATATCTTTCAGCAAACTTGAAGGCTTTCGACAAGCGAATATCTTGCGAAATGAAGTTGTCGCCAAACTCAAAGCTCGACGGCAACGTCACCCGCCCTATTGTTGCGCCGTTGGGTACCTGCTTGCCGGCAAAGTTGGCGTTAAATTCTTCAACGATTCGGATGAAATCGTTTTTATCTACGCCACGTCCGAGCCTGTTTAACTGCAAACCGGTGATGGTGTCGCCTTGCGTTCCATCGCCGTTTAGATCAGATGCGGTGCCACTTAATCTGGCGTTGAAAGGACCGCGACTGGAGAAATAAGAGATCAATGAGCCTTGTATACCCCAGGGCAATTCAACCACACCGCTAACTGTCAAAGTGTGTCTGGGGCCGGCGGGGAAGGGGTTGCCAAATATATCATCCAGATTTTCACCTGTGGCAAACTCTGTAAGACTCGCCAACGCGTAGCTTGCGGTTAATTGATAGCGGTTCGAGAAACGCTTATCCAATTTCAAAAGCATAGCTTTGTAGTTGCTGCGTCCGCTGCTTTGCGTCACGGCGATTGGACCGTTTGAGCATTGCACCGTAGGATTTGCAGCTTCTGCTCCGACACATCTGCGAATCACCGGGCCGCCCCTTGAAGCGGGTCTGTCAAACCGATTGAAATCGGTTTGGAACAGCGTATGAACGCGATTACGACGAACGAAGTCAACATTCAAAATCATGTCTTTGGTTAACTGGCGTTGAATACCAAAGGTGAACTGCTCCGAATAAGGCGATTCAAGATTCGGATCCAATACGCCTGTTCCGGTTTTGAAGAAATCCAGTCCGGCAAATCCGGCAGCGCCAGCCGCCTGCAATCCCGATAGAATCGCTGGTCCTTGTGTGTTAAACAAGGTCAAGAAATTCGCTCCGGTGAACTTGGTCGGAATGACTCTAAAATCAATGCCTGCGCCAAGCGCTGGATTGATGAGGCTGAGAGGAGCAGGAAGCCCGGGAATCTGTGGGAAAGCAATGGTATTCTGGAAGTAAGCAGTTGCAACTTGCGAACGACCATTGCCTGCAGGACCGTTGGTTGCACGTTCTTGCAAGCGGGTGACAAACAGGACGGTGTCGTAGTAGATGCCCACACCGCCGCGAATGACGGTCTTGCCTTTGCTGCCTACATCCCAGGTGAATCCGACAGAAGGCGCAAAATTGTTTTTGTCTTTGCCGGGTGTACCCAAATCGCCAATCAGAGGCCTGAGCAAAGCTGGTTTGTTAAGGTCATGATTTGCAAGATTGGTTTCGTATTGATACGAACCGCCGAACAGGAAGGTGAAGTTCGGACGAATACGCCAGGCATCCTGCGCGTAGAAGCGATAGCGATTACCCTGTCTGGCGATCTCTTCATTAAACGGCGGCGGTTGACGTGAGTCGCCTATACCAACCGCTCCTGCCACAAGCGGCAATTGCAGAAGGTCGTTGAGCGTGATCGTCGCGCCGGGCGTTGTGAAGGCTGCCGGAAGCGGAATATTCAACGCCGCAATAATCCCTGGTTTCGCTGCTGCCGGAATGCCCGGATTTGCGTTTATACCCGCTGCTACTCCAAGATTAGTCGCGATTACGTCACTCGGGTTGTGCAGCACTAAAAGTCCTGGATCGAGGAATGCCCATAGACCATACCCGTAGTTGTGTTCCCATTCGGCACCAACACGTATTCTGTGGGCGCCCTTTTCCCAGCTCAGATTATCTGTATACTGCCAGCGATTCAGGCGACGGTTTTGCGGAGCATTCACCGTGTTGCCAAAAGCCAGGTTGCTGCCGTTGACATTAATCTGGAACCCGCCCAAACCTATGCAACCTGGTTCTGAAGGCGGACATTGCGACGAGTCGGGAATCACTGCGTCGTTGGTTATACGTTGATAGTTGAAACGAAAATCGTTGACCAGTTTCTGCGTCAAGATGGTCGTCAGACCGGCTTGCGCGTTGTGGTCTCGACTTCTATTGTCACGCCACCTTGAGGGAAGGATGTTGTTGCCATCTGGCGCTAAAGTCTTATTGTTGTCAAAGCTGTAGCGCGTGAATAGATTATTCTTATCGCTGAGCTTTATGTCGACTCGAACATTTGTAAGTATACCTTCATAGGGACTTGAAAAACTCGTGTTGAACTGGCTGAATGGAGCAAATCCTGTAACCACATTAGAAACAACAGAATTCTGATCCAGCCACTCGATGTTGCCAAAAAAGAAAGCTTTGTCTTTCTTGATCGGGCCGCCTACGGAGCCACCATATTGATAGCGACGGAATTGCGGATCAAACTCTTTTGAAGGCTTATTCAATGTGGGAATTGCCGCCAATTTGTCATCGCGGAAATAGAGGAAGGCGCTTCCATGGAGGTCGTTGCTTCCTGTGCGCGTAACAATGTTGATCGCGCCTACGGAGGTGACGCCCGTTGACAGGTCAAAATTGTATGTGGAAATTTGGAATTCTTGAACGGTTTCCGTAGAGAAGTTTTGCGCTGCGCCGCCGCACACAGGGTCAACAATGCTGCCACCGTCTACCGTCAGTCTGGTCAACGCGGCAGAGGCTCCGCCGATAGAAACACTGAATAGGTTATTTTGATTGCCGGGATTGTTAGCCGAAACGGAAACGCCTGGCTCAAGCGCTGCAAGCTGCAAGAAGTTTCGTCCGTTAAGCGGCAGCGCTTCGATCTTCTTCTGATTGATCACGCCTGCAACTGCGGTACTGTCTTTTTCAAGCGTTGCACCGCCTGCAACAATG
>JANMSG010000698.1:0-4886 GCA_031389065.1 Acidobacteriota bacterium
ATCGGAGTGTGGGGAATCAGGTGCGAAAAACGAGCTGGAGTACGCCATTCGTTTGGAGAAACGCGCTCCGCACGGAGATCGTCGCGGTTGGTCCGGGAACTGCCTTGAGCTATGACCTCGGAGGAAAAGAACTGTGGCGCCTGTCGGGAATGACCTCCATCGCCATACCGAGTCCCTTTGCCTACGATGGATGGCTGTATGTGAACGGCGGGTCCAAGGGCACGATATTCGCGATAAAGCCGGGCGCATCAGGCGACATTTCGTTGAAGGACGCCGCGGAGCGCTCCAATGAATATATCGCCTGGTCCGATACGAAAGGCGGAAGCTACCTCCCCACGCCAATTGCATACGACGGCGGTCTATACGTACTCAACGAAGTGGGCATCCTGACCCGATTCGACGCGAAGACGGGCAAACAGAGTTACAAGAGCCGGCTGGCGAGCGATGGCGGCAGCGGGGCATTCACCTCGTCGCCTTGGGCGTACAATGGCAAGATCTTTTGCCTGGACGAGGAAGGTACGACGTACGCCGTGAAAGCCAGCGCAACGTTCGAGGTGCTGCACATCAATTCGCAGGACGAAATGGCGCTGGCCACACCAGCGATCGCCGGCGACCGGCTGCTGCTCCGAACCGAGACCAAGCTCTATTCGATTCGCGGGAAATAGATTCGCCGGTTGCGGTTGCGTGCCCCTGCGCTAGACTAGAGCTTGGTCTTCATGAAAGCGCTGCTGGTGAGTTTCGACGACGAGAAGGCCTTTGTTTAGCAGGAGAAGAAAAATGGTCGATGTGTGTGCCGGGTCATTGTCGTAGTGCGACAGCATTTCCCGGACTATGACCCTATTCTGCGAGCGCCTTCCGGTAACTTTCCTTGATCATCTCCGTACTTAACTCTGCATAGACCTGAGTAGTTTCCAGCTTGGAATGTCCCAGAAACTTCTGAATCTGGTCTATTGGCATTCCTCGCTCTAATAGCGTCGTGGCCACAGAATGTCTTAACAGGTGTGGGTAGACCCGCTTTTGTATTTTGCCTCTCTCGGCAATCTCTTTGACGATCTGCTGAATGCGACGAGTAGAGTATTGCTGGTGACAGTTCGTCTCAAACAGATACCCAACCGTTCGATCTCCCAAGTTCGATCTCCCAAGTAGGTTCGAAGCTCTTGGGCGAGTTCGGGGAGGATCGGTCCGTAGCGGCTCATTCCGCCCTTGGCTTTAGCGATCAGGATCATCGTCTCTTCAAGGACGAAATCTTCTACCTTGATGTTTATAAACTCAGAGACGCGAACTCCCGTTTGAAAGAGAGTCTTAATCAGCAAACCACTTTCGCCTTTTTTCTTGTAGGGGTTTGTTTAGCAAACGGACAAGTTTCAACGCTAAGGGAGCCGGAAATGGCTTGACTCTTTACAGAACACCCTTTCTGTAGCGAGTAAAAGTTTCCGCCGGGGCTTTTTCGCCCTTCGGAAAAATCGCGCCTTCGTTTTTGTTTTCCGTCTTTTCCATTTTTGCTTGCTCCCTATTAGCCGATGGCTGATTGCTGCACGCGATGGCGGAAAAAAATGCCGCGCAAAGCATCAATCCGATTGTTATACTTTTCATAATTTTATTCTCCCGGTAATTACTTTAATTCAAACGTCACCGTTACGTCTCCTGACCCGACTGCCGCTTCAAGCCCTGAAGGATCGTCAATCCGTCCGAGTTTTGTATAACTATATGCGGTCGGAAATGTTTTGTAGAAAAGCACCAAAGTATTACTGCCCCAAAGCATCAGATCGCCGTTGTTGATCGTTTTGGGATTAGAAGAGTCGGTCGGCAAATTATTCGAGAAATCATATTTTTTCTCGTTGCCGTTCAACTCATCCATCTTCAGCGTTAATGGCAGCATCGCTTTGAAAGCGTGTGCCGTCGCATTGTCAAAAAGCGTCCCGTTAAAAGTCTTTGAGCCGATTTTAATCTTCATCTTACTGCCCTTTGTCTGGTTGGTATCGTTGATTTCTTTGATAGATTTGTCGGTGTTAGAGACCATTGCAGAATGATCTCTATCGCAACCGACAGCACCGCCAAAAAGAAATAATATTGAAAACGTTATGATAATTAGGCATTTCATATTACTTTAAATTCGCTTTGAAAAAGGCTTCCAACCTATCAAACGGAATCAATTCTACCCGGTCATATAAATCAACGTGTCCGGCATTTGGAACGATTACTAGTTCTTTCGGTTCGGCTGCACGTTTATAAGCATCTACGCTAAATTCTCTGGAGTGCGCCGTATCTCCGGTAATGAAAAGCATCGGACGCGGAGAAATCGTTTCGATGTCATTAAACGGATAGAAGTTATTGAATTTAACAAGACTGCTCAATGTAGGATGCGTAGTCAGCTTTGAAGAACTTCCTCTTGGCGTGTATTCACCTCGCGGAGTGCGATAAAATTCAAAGAACTCACGCTGTATCGGATCGGTGTTTTCATTTAACTCATGAACTGTTCCGCCCGTATATTTAGTTTCGCCGCCGGCAAACTCTATGTAGCGTTGTTCGGCAGCTTGCCGCTGCATATTCTTTCTTTGTTCGAGCGTCAGTGATTTATTAAGCGCATTACGGCTCGCGGCTCCCATATCATACATACTGATAGTGGCAACGGCTTTCATTCGCGGGTCAATTTTAGCGGCACTGATAACAAAGCTGCCGCTGCCGCAAACTCCGATGATGCCGATGCGATTTCTGTCAACAAATGTGCGAGTGCCGAGAAAATCAACGGCGGCACTGAAATCTTCCGCGTAAATATCCGGTGCGACTGCGTTGCGCGTCTCGCCTTCGCTCTCTCCCCAGAAGGAGAGATCAACGGCTAAAGTGATAAACCCGCGTTGTGCCATATTAGCCGCATAAACGTCGGCACTCTGCTCTTTTACGGCGCCCATCGGATGACCGACAATGATGGCGGAATTTTTCTTATTCCGATCAAGATTTTTAGGAATAAAAAGATGTCCTGCAACCTTCATTTTGTATTGATTCTGAAAACTGACGGCATACAGATCAACATTGTCGCTGACCTTAAAGGTCGTATAGTTTTTTGGATTTAATTTTTTCATTTCCGATTGTCCTTTTTGTTTTCCGGTCGTCTGTGCCGCAGCCTCTCCCCAGAACATTAGGAACGCTACGGCTATGATTGCTAATTTTTTTATGGTCATTGTTACTTTTCTCCTTACGAAAATTTCATCTTTCGCGTCGATTACAAAGCTCACTTTTCTCTAAATACCGCTTACTTCTAACAGTAGGTGTCTTATTGCGTCCTACTATCTAAATTTAATTATAGGGACTCAAAAGTGGATAGCGTGAGGACGTTTCACGAAAAAAACCGGACAATTCTCTAAAAGCTCGCCTCGCAACGTGCTTAAGAAGTATCAAGCAGTTAGTATTAATTTTATGAACCAAAAAGAAGTAGAGTTAGAAAAGAAAAGGATGCAAATCAACCGGGAAGAGTTGATTGAGAGAATGACTCTGATGGCTCCCGAAAATAGCCTTCTGGAAGTATTCCCGGGCATTTTTATCTATCAATCATCGAAACCCACCGAGAGCGATATTTCCGTTTTGAAACCCGCTTTTTGCGTTATCGCCCAGGGCAGCAAAGACGTTCTTCTAAACGATGAATTGTTTCACTACGATCCCGGTCATTATTTAATTTCAACACTCGATCTACCGATTATGAGTAATGTTGTTGAAGCCTCTGCTGAAAAGCCTTATTTGAATCTTCGGATAGATCTCGACCCGGCACTTGTCGCATCGGTGATGATGGAATCGAACATTGAAGCAAAAAAAAGCAGCTCGAAAATCAAAGCAATGGATGTCAGCCCGGTGGATGCAGATTTGCTTGATGCGGTCGTTAAATTGGTGAAACTTTTCGACAAGCCGGATGAAATGAAATTATTCGCGCCGTCTATTATCCGGGAAATCATTTACCGGCTTTTGAAAGGAAGACAAGGCGAGCGATTGAGTCATCTCGTAACTTCAGAAGGCGACACGCGCCGCATTTCAAAGATAGTTAAAAAACTCCGCGAGAATATTGATCAGCCGCTAAGCATCGAAGACATAGCCCGCGAGCTTGGAATGAGTGTGTCGGGCTTTCACAATCATTTTAAGTCCGTCACGGCAATGAGTCCTTTGCAGTTCCAGAAACAACTGCGGCTCCAAGAAGCGCGTCGTTTGATGCTTACCGAGAATATGGATGTTGCTAGTGCAGGTTTCCGCGTCGGGTATGAAGATCCGTCATACTTCAGTCGAGAGTATAAAAAACTATTCGGTATTCCTCCCCTTCGTGACATCGCCCATCTTCGCAGCAGTTTAGGGCAATAACTTAACCTGAGTATTGAGTTGAATCAGGCAGCAAGAATGCCACTGTGACGCAACTGATAGCTCATGAGCTTGAGCATAATCGTATTCCATAGCCCAAGCCACGAACGCCAATAGACGCGATCGATAAATTGATTCCATAACTGCGAAAAGGTCGTTTCAATGCCTTGTCGCGAGGTGCTGATGAGTTCACGCTTCTCTGGCAAATCAGCACGAGTGATCCATAGAAATCCGGTCTCTTCGCCAATTTGTTCTTTGACAAGCCAACTCCGATAGCCTAAATCAGCGAAGGCTATATTACCTGGTAAGTCGGCCAGCAAACTCAAGGCGACACTGTCATCCTGATAGTTTGCCGGGGTCAAAATTGCATTTAGGCCCAAACCCAACACCACTGTTACCAAGGGCAAAATGGCAGCTGTTTATTTCGCATTTTCATCTAAAGCTCCGAAATGGAGCATATTTGTAAGTTTTTTCGTAACTGATTAGGTCTGAAATAGAACAAAAGGTTTTCCTTCTATCACAGACCTCAGTTCTTGAAATACTTGGCG
>JANMSG010000779.1:0-2788 GCA_031389065.1 Acidobacteriota bacterium
GGAATGGATAGAAATCGGATTAGGCGGATCAGGCGGATTTAACCGATCAGAAAAGACCCAAACGATGGGCACATCGGAAGAACAGCGATTGGCTTGGGGTAGAAAAACGAAAAGCCCGCTGTTTTTAGCAGCGGGCTTTTCAAATTTTATAAGAGATTTTCATAAATCCTTTCATACTTTTCGGAGTTTGTTCTATAATCCAATTTCTTGTTTTGCCGGGGTGGCGGAATGGCAGACGCAGAGGACTTAAAATCCTCCGACCCAAAAGGTCGTGCGGGTTCGACTCCCGCCCTCGGCACCATTGTTAACAATGAAATATGAGGAGCGCGGAGAAACTAGAAACACTCTCTTCAATTTTCATCAGTTGAATTTACCCGCCTCATCAAATGTTCTTTAAGCCTTCAAAGCTTTTTCTTTTCTTTCTCTGTGCGATCTTTATCGCCATCTTAGGCTTTGTTTTTATACGCAATTTAATTGATTTTCCGGTCTATTACCGGGCAGGACAATCGCTTCTGAGTGGTAGAACCGACTTATACGCAACGGATTTTGCCTTAGGTCGAGTGATGGATTACAGGTATCCGCCGTTTTTCTTAGTTGCCTTAATCCCACTATGCCTATTGCCTTATAAAGCGGCGGCTTACCTTTGGTATCTGTTTTCTGTTTTTCAAATTGTAGCTTTTGTGTTCTTCTTAAAAAATCTCTTAAATCCATCCATCATTTCAAAGAAAATATGGCTACTGGTATTTTGTGCAGTAGGGCAATACTTCATAATCATTTTGCATTACGGTAACGCCCATCTCTTAGCAATATTCCTTCTATTCGCATCTCTCTCTTTTGCTCTGAAGAAAGCCGACTCGAAAGCCGCGCTGTTGATGGCGCTGGCAATCACCATTAAACTCACGCCAGCTTTCCTACTCCTCTATTTTCTCTTGCAGAAACGGTTGAAATATCTAGCTCTGGTTTGCGCTTTCTTACTGGCGATCAATATATCTCCAGCGGTTTATTTGGGATTCGAAAAGAACTCACAATTGCTCAAGGATTGGTATCAACACGTTATCGTCAATCAGGAATTTCATGAGCGAAACGGACCCATAAACTTATCCCTCAAAGGGCAGTTGCGACGATATTTTACAGAGGTGGATTATCAACAGAGAGTTGATGGAGACACGCGCTACTCTGCCGTCAATATCGCATCATTTTCTGTCAAACAGATTGAATACATTTGGCTATTTGTGAGTTTAATTCTGGTGTTTTTTGTTGGGGTATTGATTTCCCGATGGCCAGGCATTGAGAAGACAAATGTAAATGTGAAATTGACTAAGGAGCCCAGCGATAGAATCAACCAACCAACTTTAGTGGAATTAGGACTTTTGATTTCCTTGATGCTTTTTGTTGAACCGCTTACCTCAAAGATTTATTTTATTGCACTGCTATGGCCTGTAACCGTGCTTGCCATAGCTGTTTTTGACAAACCGACCAGTGAGAATAAACCAATAAGGCGTGTTCTATTATTTATTGCGATTTTGAATTTTGTGTTACCGCTGCTACCCGGACGTTCGACTCAACGATTGCTTCTAGTTCTAGGGGCTGATTTTTATGTGAATCTACTATTGCTGCTGGCACAATTATACTATTTGATGGCTTTACGTAAACGTCATCTGTCGCTAACCGTCGAACCGCAAATACAAGCCCAGTGAGGAACCAAAACATCATTACAACTTCGCCATCCCCAAAGTTAAAATGTGCAAGCGAACTCACGTTGAAGGCTATCAATGCGCCTATGCCACCAAGCACGATGCCCCAAGAATTCCAATCTTTCTTGGCGCGAAGTTGTTGACTCGATTTCCACATCTCTAAGAAAAAGATGACCATCAATGCCATATAAAAAACGAGCGCCGGCAAACCCCACCAAGTCGCAATCTGTATAGGCGTCGAATGAAAATGACCCGGCGGTAATCTGCCGCCATCGTAAAGCGCATACATTTCTTTGAGTCGGTTGCTGCCTTCGCTGCCTTTTCCTATTCCCGCCAGAGGGTGGTCCTTTATCAAGCTCATTGCCTCGCTCCACACTTCAACACGATATTGTGTACTGTCTTCTTGTGGATTGAAGATATTATTGCCGCGTGAATGTTTTATTGCAACATAGGCGAGCGGAGTCAATAGAAGAATCGCAAGCAGAGCAAATGCAAAAATGCGCCGACTGAAACTTGCGAAAGCCATAACTGCGACGGCTATGGAAAGTCCTGCCAATGCTGCTCGTGTTGAAGTCAATATTAAAGTGGCAGTGATGAGCAAAATTGACACGGCTAAAAAAAGAGCCGAATAGGACCTTTTCTTTGGAATAGCAATGAACATACCGACGGCGAGCGCGGCGATCAATTGAAGGACTTCGGCATAGGTTTCATAATGACTGTAAAAACCCGAAATGCGAAACCTTCTACCCGGCGAAGTAGTAATTCCTAAGCGCGCAACGCCTTCATCGCCAGATTTTCTAATCGCTTTCCTCGATATTGATGCTTCACCTGTGGCTTCATTGCGTAGAAATCTTATTTGAATCCTGCCACGATTAGAATCTGCTATTCGCGACAAATCATTCAGTGTTTTGATTTTTTCATCGTCAGCTTCAATAATGACATCGCCAACCTCAAATCCTTCTTTGTCAAAAGCGCCATCGGTTTTGATACTATCAATTCTGAGTCCTCGACCAATAGCGATTTGCCCTGCGCTATAAACCACGTTAATGAGGCAAGAGGCTACCAAAGCAAACGCTAAAAACCTGGCAAATCGC
>JANMSG010000826.1:0-8262 GCA_031389065.1 Acidobacteriota bacterium
TGAATGCTGCGACGAGCCACGCAAAACTATTTGCCAACACAATCGCTAACGGAAACAACGCAAAGCAAAAGAAGGTCACAATTACGAAAGGCTTGCGCCCTATGCGATCAGCGATTTTGCCTGCCGGAATATATACCAACATTGAGGTCACCATCTGTATCGCAACAAGCGAGCCGTATTGCGCCAGGCTGATGCCAGATATATTGGTCAAATAAAGAACAATGAATACCTCTGCCAGACCTTCGCAGGTTCTGATGATAATGTCTGAAATCAGCAAACTTTTTAAGGCGCTGTGAAAGCAACGCCACACCCCTTTTATGCTGAGCGCTTCGCTTGTAACGATGGGGATGTTGATGCGCCTCACAATAAACGTCGTGAAGAAGGCGAGCGCCAGCGTAACCACTAAACCAATTTGTACGCCACGCGAGATGCCGTTTTTCGCAATCAAAATGCCGCCGATGATCGGAGCGATTGCCATCGGTACGCGTTTCAAAAACGATTGAAAGGTAAAGCCCATCGCTCTTTGCTCGCGCGGCAGCGAATCGCCTATGACCGCGAAAACGGCAGGGCTTGCCATACTGCTCCAAGCCATCACGAAGGCGAGCCCTACGAAAACCCAGTGCCAGGAAGGGCTGAACAAATAGATCAAGTAGCCAATACACGCCAAGGCTATGAACGTGAGAAAAGCTCTGCGTCGCCCTACTTTATCGGCAAGCCACCCACCAGGATATTGATAAATGGCGTCAAAGAAATCTTTCGCTGTGCCAAATAGCCCGATGGAGAGGGTACTGGCACCGAGCGATTCAAGATATTTTGGAAGAAATTTTTTCCACAGTTCTTCGCCCATCATCAACAGGAAGACCGCCGATGAGGCTGCCGTTACATTCCGCTCAAGCGCCAGGCTACCGGCAACGCGACTGCGCCACGACAGCGAAGGTGAGGTTCCTGGTTTTTGTTCATTCTCGGTTTTCAAGTTTGTCTCAACCTGATAAAAACGTATGCGCCAGCCCAATCAAAGCGCCGCTCAAGACTACCCAAAGCACATCAACCTTGAAACGATAGAGCGCGATCAATGCAGCGACGCTCATCAATGCGGCGAACCAATTTACTTCGAGTAATTTTCCTGTAGGCCAAATGACTGCGGCTCCAAAGACGATGGCGAGATTCAAAATCACGCCTACGACTGCTGCGGTTACGCCTGACAACGCGGCGGTCAATTTCTTGTTGCCGCGTAGAGATTCAATGTAAGGCGCGCCCAGCAAGATGAACAAAAATGACGGCAGAAAAGTTGTGTACGTGGTGACCAGTGCGCTAAGCATTGCCGAAGCAGTTTGATTCATTCCCGAAGGATTGTTCCACCCTGCCATAAAGCCTAAGAATTGCAGAACCATAATAAGTGGACCCGGCGTTGTCTCTGCCAAGGCGAGTCCATCAACCGCTTGCGCTTGCGTCAGCCACCCATACGAGCCAACCGCCGCTTGCGTGACATAAGCCAGCACCGCATAGGCTCCGCCAAAAGTCACCAACGCGGCTTGTGTAAAAAAACGATATAACTGTGCCAGCGGGCTAGACCAGCCGCGCCAGATGACAATCGTCAGAAGAGGTAAGGCCCAGAGCGCAAACCCTACGGTGACAATTTTCAATGAACGCAGACGATTTGGCAAAGTGTGAGCGGGCGACGGCGCGTCGTCACTTATTACCGTAGACGGGAGTCGGGAGGCAGGAATCGGTGAGGCATTGTCCGTTGTCTGCTGTCCCTCATCCGTGGTGCTTTGCACGATTTGCTCTGTGTGTTGTGAGATGTCTGCTTGCTGATTATCATTTGAAGTGAGGGCTTTTTGTTCGAGATTTGAAATTGCCTTTTGTTGAGTCAGCAAACCTATGATGGCGGCTGCTACAACGATGAGAGGGAAGGGAACATGAAGAAAATAGATGGCGACGAAGGCTGCGGCAGCTATGAGAAAATGGGTTTGATGTTTTAAGGCACGCTTGCCGATTTTTAAAACTGCTTCAACGACAATGGCAACGACTACAGGCTTGAAACCGTTGAGAACACCGATAACAAACGGCACGTTGCCGTAAGCGGCGTAGGTGTAAGAAAGCGCGAGCAACACGAAGATAGAGGGCAGAACGAAAAAAGTTCCGGCGATGATGCCGCCTGCCGTGCGGTGCAAAAGCCAGCCGATGTAAATCGCCAGTTGTTGCGCTTCCGGACCAGGCAGCAACATACAAAAATTCAGGGCGTGAAGAAAACGGTCTTCGGAAATCCACTTGCGACCCTCAACCAGATCCTTGTGCATTAAAGCAATCTGTCCGGCGGGTCCCCCGAAATTGATAAAGCCGAGTTTTAACCAATAACGGAAGGCCTCCCAGAAATTCACACTCGAAGATGCCGCCTTCTGTTTCGTCGTCTCGGCTTCAGATTTTTCAGCAAGCATTGCAGCATCATACGCGAAGTTCTTTGGCGAAGCTATGCGACTGCTCTCAAGATTGAGCTGTGGCAAAGTTCTTGAAGGTAAGCCTCCGGGAATGCGGATCTTGAAGCTCGACGCGCTCAACGATACGCCCAAGCTCAACCATTTCAGGCAGTATGCCTGCGCTCCCGGGTACGCAGGAAAAAAACGCCTTACTGGCCAAATGATTGATAGCCTTTTTTGTAAGAGAGCGACAAACGGCCCAGTCCTTTGGGGGCGGTGATTTTAACTTTTACTTCGTGCCATTTGGTTTGCGATGTTGTGTCCGTGGGGTAAAAGCCTATGACGTATTGATGACGAAGCAGGAGCGCCATGCGCGTGTAGATGTCGCCGACTTCGTTGCCGTCAAGTGGGAAGTAGGCGCGTCCGCCTGTCCATCCGGCAATTTGTTTGAGAGTTCCCGCACCCATGTATAATTCGCTGATGCCGATTGCATAAACCTGCACGTCACTTTCTTTGAGCAATGTGCCAAGTTCTCTGCCTGAGTAGCGGCTACTATTCTCTTCGCCATCAGAGATGATCAATAGCGCTTTCTTAGGGTGCCTGCCTTGCTTCGCTTTTTCAGCAGCTAAGTAAACCGCATCATAAAGCGCAGTGCTGCCTTTGGCTTGGACGAATATTGTACGGTTGAGTATTTCATTTGGCGACCTTGTGAAGTTTTGCACAAGTTGCGGTTTGTTGTTGAAAGCAACGACAAAATATTCGTCGTCTTGATGCGAGGTGTGAAAGAAACGCTTTAAAGCCGCAAACGACCGAGCCGTAAGATTACCCATAGAGCCTGACACATCGTAAATAATACCGAGTGTGATGGGCGCATCTTCATCCGTGAAAATCGCAATCTCTTGTTTTACGTTGTTATCAAAGATTTCAAAATGATCCTGCGTCAAGCCGGTTACGAATCTGCCATAAGGATCAGAAACCGTAATAGACGTGCTGACGAGCTTGGTTTCCAGACGAAGAGTATCTTTCTGGTCAGGCGTAGGGTTGGAGGGCCTGTTAGGTGATGGCTTTTGAGGAGAAGTTTTATCGTCTTTCTTATGATCTTTTAATTGCGCGTTTTTATCAGCGTTTGTTTGTGAATTTTCTTTTCGTTGCGTATCTGATTTGTTCTCTTGCTGTGAAAATGCGTTGATCGTTATTGTCAATAACAGTGCAAAAAATAGGACTAAGGTTAAAGGAGAAAACTTGCGGTTCATGGCGACTCCTTACAATTCAGAGTAGTGAATCCGAATCTATTCAGCCACCCCATCGCTTGCTTTAGAACTTCGCTTTCTGGTGCCTAATTGTACTTCTAATACTCAAAATTTGCACACCCACTTTTGGTTTAGCGAGTGTGCAAATTTTGAATATGGGACTTCTGCAAGAAATGTACAGTAGACTGTCTAGTCTGCTGCCGTCTTGGTTCGTAAGTCATTTGGGAACCTTCAAGAATTGCGGTGAGCAAATCAACCGCAGGTTGGACAACCTACGGTACCTCTTCTAAAAGGCTATAAACAGGTTGTATCTAGGGAACTGGCCAACCCAAATACTTCGTTATTCTAACGCGAAAGCGACGACTGAATCGCCCATCTTGGTTCCGAGTTTGCCATGACCTCCGGCGCAGATGACCACATATTGCTTGCCGTTTTTACGAAAGGTCATAGGCGTAGCCTGGGCGCTTGCGGGCAGTTGCGCCTTCCACAACTCTTTGCCGGTCTCGACATCGAAAGCGCGAAAGTAAGTATCCATAGCCGCCGCGATGAAGACCAGACCGCCCGCTGTAACAATGCCGCCACCGAGATTGATTGACCCCCACTCGGCAGATTTCGGAAACATGGAGAGTTGTGGAATCGTGCCGAGTGGCACCTCCCATTTGATCTCGCCTGTTGACAGGTCAACCGCCGTGAGAGCGCCCCAGGGGGGCGGGTTGCAAGGCGTGCCCGACGGCGACCGCAAAGGTTCGCGGTACATCACAAAAGGTGTTCCCGTCTGCCTGCCAAATTCGCCTTTGAAACGATTGGTTTCGCCCGCCTGACGCATGCGGTCGAATTCATCGCGCGGGATCAAGGTAACGGCGGTCGGTATGCGATTGGTCGCGGCGATGATCAGGTTGCGTTTGGCATCATAAGCCATGCCGCCCCAGTTGACCCCACCGGCGTTACCGGGAAACATAATTGTGCCTTCAATACTCGGCGGTGTGAAGATACCTTCCGAACGCAGCGACTTGATGCGCTCGCGACACCAATCGCGGTCTTTATCATTCAAGCCCCAGGCCTCGTCAGGTGTCAGTTTACTGGGCGCAATCGGACGCGGCAGCACAGGGAAAGGTTGGGTCGGCGAACTCTCCTCGCCGGGAATTGTGCTTTTCGGAACTGCTCGTTCTTCGACAGGGAAGAGCGGCTTACCGGTTTCGCGATGCAGCACAAAGATGTGTCCCATCTTTGTCGCTACGGCAACCGCAGGGATGTTGCGTCCGTTTCGTTTGATGGTGATGAGCATAGGCTGTGCGGCGACGTCGTAGTCCCACAAGTCGTGATGCACGACTTGATAATGCCAGACGACTTTGCCTGTTGAAGCGCGTATGGCAACCACGGAGTTGGCGTAGTTGTTATCGCCTTTGCGTTCGCCACCGTAGAAATCCGGGCTGGGGCTGCTGGTTGGCACGAATACCAGATCGCGCTCCGGGTCTGCGGAAATGATGGACCAGGCGTTCGCCGCGCCGGTTCGTTTCGCGCCTTCGCCTTTCCAGGTTTTGTATGCAGGGTCTTTGTCACTGGTCGGAATCGGATCCCAACTCCAATGCAATTTGCCCGTGCGGACATTGTAGGCGCGCACGACGCCGCGCTCAATTTCAACGCCACGATTGTCGCCCATCGAAGAGCCTACAACGAGCAAATCACCAATTACTGCCGGCGGCGAGGTGACTTGATAGTCACCTCGATCTGTGAGGCGCACATCCTGGGTTAAATCAACTTGCCCGTCTTTGCCAAAATCTTTGCAAGGTTCGCCACTTGTTGCATCAAGAGCAATCAAACGAGCGTCAAGCGTCGCAAGGATAATCCGACGGCGATGGGGGGCGTTGCTTTTCAGCTTACGATCAACCCAGGTGGAAACACCGCGCGAAGTCACCTCTGAATAACTCGTCCACAAGTTTATTTTCGGATCATACGTCCAACGTTCTTTGCCAGTTTCGGGGTCAAGCGCAATGACGCGGCTGAAAGGTGTCGAAAGATAGAGCGTGCCATCAACGAAAAGGGGCGTTGCTTCAAAGGCAGCTTTGCTCGAAGATCGTCCCTTTACTTCCATAGCGCCCGTGCGATATTCCCAGGCGATTTTCAATTGTTTGACATTTCCGCGATTGATTTGCGCGAGCGGCGAATAGCGCGTACCGCCAGCATCGTGTCCGTAAGCGCTCCATTCATCCTGGCTATTTGCTGTGGCTTGCGCCTGGGTAAAGCTCAAAGCGTTCATCAAACAGAGCATAGAAAAAATCGTGACAAGAATCAGGCTATTGATTGAGTACCTTATCAATCGGCGTTTCCGCAGGGGTGGTTGTGCAGACATTGATTTTCCTCCGAATCGAAAATAACCGCATCAAATCGACAGAAGTATCATGCAAGTTCGCCTCTCAGACAACAGATTCGGGATGACTATTCGTAGTCAGGGATGAGAGGGCTTACAGCGGGTACGGATGATGAATAAGTAATCGCTCTTTCATTCATATCCTAAAGCCATGCTGTTAAGATAGGCGATGTTGATGACTACAGAGCCGATTATCGTTTTACTTGAGGGCGCTATCACTGCTCGTGAGCCTCTCTTTGATGCCCTGCACGAGACAGCCTTCCGATTGTTCAACGGTTTTACGGAAGGCTGTCCGACGCTGGTGGTTGATTTGTACGGGGCGACGATACTCTTGCACAACTATGCCGATCCGCCCGAACAAGGCTATGCAATTGTCCTGGCAGCACAACAATTTCTGCAAACCCGCTTCTCCTGGATTCGCGCGATGATCTTGAAAACGCGCAACGCCACAACCCCTCAAGATAAACTGGGAAGGCTGGTCTATGGGACGACCACAAATCGTCGCGTGCGCGAACACGGGGTCTGGTATGCCGTTGACTTGACTATGAATCGTGATGCAAGCCTCTATTTGGATACGCGAAGTCTGCGCCGTTGGGCATTACAACATTTGAAAGGTAAAACTGTATTAAACACCTTTGCCTACACAGGGAGTCTGGGTGTTGCAGCGCAAGCGGCAGGGGCAACACGTGTTGTGCAACTTGATTTGAACCGTCGTTTTCTGAATGTTGCAAAAACCTCGTACACTCTCAATGGCTTTCCCATTCACAAGCAGGATTTTCAGGTCGGTGATTTTTGGCCTCACATGAACCGCCTGAAACGCGCGGGGGAACGTTTCGACTGCGTTATTGTTGACCCGCCATTTTTTGCTGCTACACCGAAAGGCGTTGTTAATTTGGCGAACAATCAAACGAAACTGATCAATAAAGTACGCCCACTCATTCATGACGGCGGCTATCTGGTAGCGATTAACAATGCGTTGTTTTTCAGCGGCAAGGCATATATAGAAACCCTCGAAACATTGTGTGCCGACGGCTACTTGAAGATTGAGGAATTGATAGCGGTGCCGGACGACTTTACAGGGTATCCGCAAACACGCATTGCCACTCCAATCACGGATCCCGCCCCATTTAATCACGCGACCAAAATTGCGGTGTTAAAAGTTCGCCGCAAGATGTAGCGGGTCGAGGCGTTAAATTGAATGTCGGATAACCGAATGCACTTCTTTTCTGCTTCTGCGTCTTCCGGAAAATGAAGGTTCGGACGCAGAGGAATACGTATAGGACGTCCTCAAGAAATGTACAGTAGACTGTCCAGTCTGCTGCTGTCTTGGTTTGCAGGTAGTTTGGAGACCTCCAAAAACCTGCGTTGCCCAAATCAACCGCAGGTTGGACAACCTACGGTACATCAACGGCGTAAGTCCTAACTTAAATACGCTTGAGGATTCCCTCTGAATTCTTGTCCATAAATCTGCGACTCCAGGAGATCTCTTTGCCATCTTTCAAGATGATTTTGTATTCGCCGTGAAACCATGGCTGTAGCTCTTTGACGCTTTCGAGATTGATGATGTGCGAGCGGTTGACGCGCAGGAATCGCGATGGATTGAGCTTTTGATAAAACCCTTCAATGGTGCCGCGCATCAGGTAGTCTTGGTTGCCGACGTGCAGCTTGACATAATTTTTCGCCGCTTCAATCCAATCAATCTGGTTGACGGGAAGCAAGATGGCGCGATTGCCTGAATTGACCAGCAAACGCTCTGGGTAGTTGGAACGTCCGCGCAGTTCTTCAAGCAAACGATTCATCTTCTCTGCCAAATCCTCACTCTTGCTCTGTTGCAGTCTCTGCTTTGCGTGTTCAAGGACGCTTTTGAATCTCGCTTGCTCGAAAGGTTTGAGCAAATAATCGAGAGCGTGAATTTCAAAAGCGCGCAGGGCGAATTGATCGAAAGCGGTGGTGAATACGATTTGCGGCAGAGGGTGAATATCGAGCGTCTCGACCACCGCAAAGCCATCCAGTCCGGGCATCTGCACATCCAGAAAGATGATGTCTGGATTTTCTTGCGTGATGATGTTGACCGCTTCGATTCCTGTACTGGCTTGAGCGATCAGCTCGAAGTCTGGCTCTGCAGAAAGAAATCTTTGAATCAGTAAGCCGCCATTGTCGGCATTCTGCAGGTCGAATTTTTGCTTGTCGCCATACAGATGTTTCAATCGCTTGACGGTGTTTGATA
>JANMSG010000878.1:0-2591 GCA_031389065.1 Acidobacteriota bacterium
TGCGAGCCCGCGAAGCGGGTGATAGATAGCATGAATCACCTCTATCACCCGCTTCGCGGGCTCGCTATGGTGTTGGGCATCTGTCCACGGGCTGACACCCGTGGCTTTATGCTTACGCCCGCTTCGCGGGCTATTAAACAGCACCATCAGATTAGGACACTACCCCCTAAAGCCGTCTTGCGCCGTCTCGTCACGAATGTGGTATAGCTGGGAGGCGAGCAAAGCCTGGCGTGGCGACCTTGGCATACCGCAACAAACAGGGAGTTGTGCAAGACCAAATGTGCAATGTCCACTCACTCACATCCTGAAATTGAGCCCTGACTATTCTTTCAGTCAGCCGCAGATTCTGTCCGTAGAGTTGTCAAGTCTTGGCGTCATTCCACAACAAACCGAAATACACAAAGGCAAAGGTCTGCGTAATGCCGGTGTGGTAATATCTATGGCGATAGTTGGATGTTACCTTGCACCGTAGAAGAGAGCCTGAGAGAAACAGATGAGACAATTCAAAATTATCACGATCATGGGAACACGCCCAGAGGTTATCAAACTAGCGCCTGTGGTCAGAGAGCTTCATCATCAGAGAGATACCTTTGACCATACACTCGTTACGACAGCTCAGCATCGTGAGTTGCTCGATCAATCGCTGGCTGTATTCGCCTTAAAACCAGATATCGATTTAGGGTTGATGCAGCAGAACCAGAGCCTGGCTGATTTCGCTTCACGCGCGCTTTCGTCTTTGTCTGATTTACTGAGCAAACTCAAACCAGATGCAGTGCTCATACAGGGTGATACGACGACGGTGATGATGGCTGCCTTAGCCGCATTTTATCAAGGGATATTGGTCGGACATATTGAAGCAGGCCTCCGGTCTTATGATCGGAGAAACCCCTTTCCGGAAGAGATCAATCGTCGAATTGCCAGTTGCCTGACCAATCTGCATTTTGCGCCGACCGAGCGTGCCCGTCTCAACCTGCTGCGCGAAGGCGTGCCGGAAGAAAACGTCTTTGTAACCGGGAACACGGTGGTTGATGCGCTGCAATCGATCTCGATTAGCGGAGACTTCGATTATGAGAGGCTCAATTCCATTGATTTTGAAAGTAACCGTGTGCTACTTATCACTGCCCATCGCCGCGAGAACTTCGGACAGCCGCTTCGTTCGATCTGTCTGGCTCTTAAAACGTTAATCTCTCGCTTCAAGGATATTGAGATTGTCTATCCGATTCATCTGA
The DNA here is from genome assembly GCA_031389065.1 of Acidobacteriota bacterium. Classification (GTDB taxonomy): domain Bacteria; phylum Acidobacteriota; class Blastocatellia; order UBA7656; family UBA7656; genus JACQDB01. Next base: position 1,230 of record JANMSG010000878.1, read on the forward strand.
ATCCGGCTGTACAAGCCATCGTCAATGAAGAGTTAAACCATACGGACAGAATTCATCTGATTGAGCCTGTCTCGTATAAAGATCTACTACGGCTGATGAGTCGTTGCTATTTACTACTGACGGATTCGGGCGGCATACAGGAAGAAGCGCCGTCTTTCCACAAACCTGTGCTTGTGCTCCGCGAACTCACGGAACGCCCTGAAATCATCGAAGCAAATGCAGGGATAATCGTAGGAACTGATGCGGATACCATTGTCGAGAGAACCGCGCGGTTGCTCAATGATAAAAGTGAGTATACGAGGATGAGCACAGCCGAGAATCCTTTCGGTGATGGAAATGCCGCAAAAAAAATTGTTAATATCCTTGCACAACAGCTTAAAGATATTTCCTGAGATTTATTTGCACTTGGCATTTCCTAACTCCATTCATAGGTAAGGTTCATAGAAAATTGCTTGAAGAAGCTATGGTGTTGACTAACAATGTTCAAGCATCTATTTGAAAATATGTTTCGAACCTGTTTATAATGCGTCTTCCTATATTGAACTATACAGCGCAAGTGATGCGCCTCAACCCAAATTTCAAGGAGCGATAATATGAAGAGAGTGATGCCTGTTCTTGCGATTTTACTTCTCATCCCAGGCACTTTTGCAATCTCTGGCTGTTCCAAAACACCGGATGCGCCTCTAACCAATACATCACAGACGAACGCCAACACAGCGGCACCCTCGAAAACCTCGAAGACCACAGCGACCGGCACACTCAGCGCCAGCCCAAACCCGATTAAAGTATGTGATAACTCAAAAACCGGCGTAACCACGTTAACCTGGAATACCATGGGAGCGACAGATGTTGAGGTGCGAGTGTGGAAGCCCGATGGCGACCTCTTTGCGAAATCAGGACCTAGCGGCAGTTGGGCTACCGGCAAATGGGTGAATAACGGAACGGTCTTCTATCTGCAAGATGTATCGGGCGGCAAACCTCTCACATCGGAGTATACGATCACCACACTTACAGCCAACGTCACGAATGCAGGATGTCCGTAATACCCTGGTGTACCCTAACCGCCGGACAAGTCAACCGATCCTACGATTATGATGCGATCTGAAGAAAGAAGCACCGACGCTTATACGCGCCTTGACCGCGGAGTGTCGGCTCAAAGGTCTTACTTTCAACAGCGTGTCGCACACTGGGATGCGGTCGCAGTACGAATGGATCATTGGACAGGACTGGGCGGATACTATCATAAGCGCCTTATAGAAGTTTACCTGACCGTTATCTCACCAGGTCAGCGGGTACTTGAGATTGGCTGCGGACTGGGAACGGACGGGGCCCAGTTTGCCAAAGCCGGCGCGCACTATACGG
>JANMSG010000912.1:0-6839 GCA_031389065.1 Acidobacteriota bacterium
TTGATGACCTTGAAGCGATCTAGGTCTATGAATAAAACGGCGAAAAGGTACCCTCTCCTGCGTCGGCAGTGATCGACCGCCAGTTTCAGGTGATCAATAAAGAGCGCACGGTTAGGCAGCCCGGTCAGTGAATCATGGAAAGCGTCGTGAAGCAATTGCTCTTCAGCACGCCGACGTTCCGTAATGTCTCGCGTAAGAATCTGTGTGGCGGGCAGCCCCGCATAGGTGACGGAGGCTAAGACTACCTCAACATCTCTCACCTGGCCATCGAGCCGCACGAACTTCTCCGCCTTCAGATTCGACTGCTGGTTCTCCCTCAGGTGATTCTCACGCGCCAGGAAATTCTCGCGGTGGTCAGGGTGAACGAAATCGGCGACTCCAAGGTTCAGTAGAGTATCCGCACTCCCTGCGCCGAAGAGACTGGCGGCAGCCGGGTTGGCGTAGACGATTCTCCCATCGCTTTGGACAAGGATTGCCTCGGGCGACAGTTCGACGAGGAGTCTGTAGCGCTCTTCGCTCTCCTTGAGCATCTGCTCCGCACGATGCTTATAAAGGGCCACCTCGATTGTCGTGTGCAGTTCTCTTTCCTCAAAGGGCTTGATCACGTAGCCGAAAGGCTCTGTGACTTTCGCCCGCTGCACCGTGGGATGGTCGGCGTTGGCGGTCAGGTAGACGACCGGGATACCGAATCGTTGACGGATCTGGTCTGCGGCTTCTACCCCGTCCATACGCCCCTTCAACTGTATATCCATTAACACCAGATCGGGACGCAAGGCGCCAGCCAGCTCAACTGCTTTTTCTCCCCAGCCGACCGTGGCAGGCACTTCGTATCCGAGCGCCTCCAGTCTATCTTGAATGTCTGCTGCGACGATGCTTTCGTCCTCGACCACCAGTATTCGAACCTTTGTCATGCGTAAACTTCCTCCTTTTGTTCAGGGAACTTGATCTCGAAGGTCGTTCCCACACCGTTGCGACATTCCAACTCTCCGCACAATTGCTCCGTCAGCATACGCACAAGCTTCATGCCGAGTGACTTGCCCCTCTCTGGGTCAAAGCCATCGGGCAGACCTACGCCCGTGTCGCTTACGCACAGGATATATTGCGCGTCAGCTTGCCCGAAGGTTATGTTAACTTCTCCACATGTATCTGCCGGGAAAGCATACTTGAGTGAGTTTGAAGCCAACTCATTGATGATGAGTCCGCAGGGAACTGCCATATCAATCGGCAGCGATACGTTATCAACCTTGATATTTACTTTAACGGCTTCAGGGCGCAGGCGGTACGAGCGCGAGACATGAGCGACAAGCTTTTGGAGGTACTCTGCAAAATCGATGCGCGACAGGTCTTTCGACTGGTAGAGCGTCTCGTGAATGAGCGCCATAGACTTGACGCGATTCTGACTGTCCTGAAAGACCGACAGCGCATGCTCGTCCCTGATGGTTTTTGATTGCAGGCTGAGCAGGCTGGTAATTACCTGCATGTTGTTCTTGACGCGGTGGTGAATCTCCTTCAGGAGCACCTCCTTCTCATGCAGCGACATCTTCATCTGTTCCAGCGCCTGCTTACTCTCGGTCACGTCATCGGCGACGCCTGCGACCCTGTAGACCTCACCGGATAGGTTGACGATGGGGAAGGCGCGGTCGCGCACCCAGCGAATTTCACCATCGGGCCTGACGATGCGGTACTCTATGTCGTAGTCGCCTCCGGCCTTCACTCTCTCCTGGGCCTCGAGCAAACGCGCCCGGTCTTCCGGGTAGAGGGTGTCGAGCCACGTGCTTGACACCTCGGAAAGACTTCCGCAGGGCCTTCCCCATACCTCCTCGTATGCCGGGCTGATATAGACCAGTCTCTTGTCGTGGGGTTCTGTGATCCAGAAGACCTCACGGATATTCTCGGCAATTTGCCGGAACCTCTCCTCGCTCGATCGCAAGGCTCTCTCCGCCTGTTTGCGGGCCGTGATGTCAGTGGCGATGCCGAGCACCTGGTTGGCTGTGCCGTCCGGCAAAACGATGGGGCGCTTGATGGTCTGCAGCCAACGGATTTGCCCTCCTGCGTCCGTCATAACCTCTTCAGGGATGAACTTTTCCTTAAGGGTGTTGACGATTTCCAGGTCGTCACGGCGGAAGCACTCGACCTCTTCCTGGTTCGGATTGAAGTCAGAATCGGTCTTACCTAACAGGTGATCAACGGACGTGCCGTAGGCCTCGGCAATGGCCTGATTCACCAGCGTGAAGCGCCCCTGTCTGTCCTTGGCAAAAACGAAACTGGGGTTGAGGTCAATGACCTGGCGCAGGAATGAGCGTTGCTCTGCTAACTCGACTTCGGCCAACTTGCGCTCGGCAACCTCTCTTTCCAATTCACGGTTAGCGGCGAGGAGTTCGGCGGTACGATTGGCGACGTGGGCTTCCAGCCCCTCATTCAAGCTCTCAATCTCAGCCGTGCGCTCTGCAATCCCCCTCATCTCGCCGATACTGTGTTTGATGGCGATGAAGAGGAAGGTATTCTCGAAGACCACCCAGCCGGCGTGTTCCAGCCAGCGCCATTCGCTTGCCGTAAGTACGCCGTAGACGGACTGCGGCCAGAAGATGCCGCGCAAGATGTGGTCGGCGGCCACCACGATGGTGGCGGGGATGAGCACGCGCCAATCTCTGTAGAAGGAGAGGAATGCCAGCGACCCGAAGACGTGGAAGTGGGTCTCGATGCGTCCACCAGTGAGGTGGATCAGCAACCCTCCCATCAGCATCTGACCGACCGCGACTGTGTAGCGGGTGGTGGTGTGACCGGGACGAGTTATCGCCAGAATGATAGGGAGTGAACTGATAACGCCGCCCAGAAACAGCGCTGCCCAGACATGCGGGTGTGTAAAACTGGCCGTCCCAGCCCAGGCCTTCGGCGAGACCCAGAAGGCTGCAGCTATACCTGCCAGCCACTGGAGCACCATCAGTCCCGCAAACATCTGGTCTGTGCGCCTGTGGACGACGCGCTGATGCTTGTTGAATATCTCCTCGACTCGCCGGGCGCTCGTCTCGCGCCCGTGCGAGTTAGCGGTTAGTTCTTTCATCCAAAATCCCCTGACATTGAAAGTCTGCGCCGACAAGCGGACAACCGAAGGCAAAGGTCTGTGAGCGCTCTGCCTCTCTGGTATTCAAAAGTGACACGATGGCGCTGCGCCCCGCGTTATCACCGAAATGCCCGCGTGAGCTGGTGATCCCCCCGCTAAAGAGCAGGCTTCCCTCCGCATCATAAAGAACGGTTTGGCCGGAGGTCACGGCACGGAAGTGTTGTGCCTCGGCGCCGCCGTCGTCAACGACAACATTGACCCCAGGGATGCTCGCGGCACTTTGCCAGAGGTCCGTCTTCTCCCAATCCTCGGTAGAGCCTGCCGGTTTGAGGAAGAGCACGTAAGTCGTCACACGGTCTTGGGCATGGGTCATCAGTTTGGCCAGCTCGCCAATACTCGCCCGCGTGCAGGGGCAATGCGGGTGAGCCAGCATGAGTAAGGTGGGGCGATCAGGAGCAAGTTGGATGTGGCTTTCGGCAGGCCACCGGGAGGGAGGAGCTACAACTGGGCCGGGGGCATTTTCATAAGCCCACAGCAGACCCAGTCCTACCCCTATCAGCAACACCCACGCAGCTCCTGCTGCAATCAGGATCAATTGTCGCTTATTCAATTGCATTGATCTGTAACCTCGCTAAGCGCGTGTAGATGGAATCTAGGAAAAACAGAAGACCACCCGAAAGTGTCGGAGCATATTACCAATAAGGGGAACCGGAGAGACGTTTGTATGGGAGCAGGCAGCAGTTGCTACAGGCAAGCCGTGGGCCAGGCAGAAGTATAGGGGGAAATACTTTAGAATAAAGGATTATAGAGATTGACGTAGGTTTTCGTGTGAGTCTGTAACATCAATCTGACCGGTCAAGCTGAATCATCTGAAATGGGGCATTCAGCCCATAGCCAGTAAGAGGCGCCAGGTTGGTTCTTCTATGCCTAAAGCCATATAACCCCGACCGCTGACACCCAAAGGAACTTTTCGTTCAATGGCGATTCAATGCCCTGTAAGGTCGTGTAAGAGATGATTATGATCAAAGGCTCAATAATCGCTAAATTGATGCTGCTTATCGCAATAAGTAGTTCGCAAGCTTTCGCGCAACAAGAGTCTTTACCGCAACTCATCAAGCGCATCGCCGTGATCTTCATAACTTTGATCAGCCTGAGCCATTCTTGTTGAATCAAGGCTTGTCTAAATATGCGGTCAGCCGATGGAACTCCAAAATCCGCTGATGATTTGACTGCATGCGTATGCCCTTATCTGTAGTCGTGTCAGTCGAAGTCCTCGGGAGTAAAGGCGAAGGTCCAAGCGAACCAGGAAGCCAGGGCACCTCACGAGCTGGCATCTCCAGCACATTGGTCAGCAAGCCATAGAAGCCTTTGCCCTTTAGGGGAGGAGTAGGCTCGCTCGAAGCCTGCGTCAAGCCTGGCAATCTACTCCGCATCAATACATTAGGCAAGCGACCAGGGACTGCGCATTTCGGGTGCCAGCAGGCGGTTGACCTCGGCGTCCTTACTGATTTTCTCTAGCTTCGGATCCCATTTCAGTTTGCGGCCCAGTTTCATCGCCAAGTTGTTCAAATGGCAGATCGTCGCAGTGCGGTGTCCGATCTCTGCATGAGCGAACGGCAACTGCCTGCTTCGCACCGAATCGAGGAAGTTCCGGTAGTGTCCCGGGCTGCGGCCTAATTGGACTTTCAGGGTTTCCGTCTTCGTATTCAGAAGCGCCGGTTCGCTCGCTTCGAGTCTGCCTCCGTGAATGTGTATGAAAATCCAGCCGTCAGTCCCTTCGAACTTCAAGCCGCGCGGGCCTTGTGTCGACCCTATCATCCTCACGCCGTTGGCATAGGTGTTCACGAACTTGTAATCCATGAAGGAGTCGTACAAGCCATGCTTGTTGTCAGAGCCGGTGGCCTCGAATTCAACCGGGCCAGTAGCGTCGGTGCCGAGCCCGAGTTGCGCCAGGTCGATGACATGCGCGCCCCTGTCAGTCATCTCGCCGCCGCCGTAACTCAGGATGAAGCGCCACCAGAAATGGGTTCTCTCCTTGTAGTAAGGCACTCTGGGGGTGTGGCCGAGCCAGAAATCATAATCGAGTTCGGCTGGCACCTCCTGGGGTAGAGGGAGGGCAGTGATCGCTTTGATTGAATTGTGGTGCTTGTCTGCGCAAGGCAAGTTGATGTAGACGGTTTTGACCTTGCCGATTAAGCCGTTGCGGACTAGCTCACAGGCCTGGCGAACCGTCGGCGTTGACCGCTCATGACTGCCCGTTTGCAAAATGCGCTTATGCTTTTTCACAGCCTCACAGATAGCACGGCCTTCGGCGACGGAGTTGGCCAGCGGCTTTTCACAGTAGATATCCTTGCCCGCCTCGGCGGCCGCAATCGTGGCGAGCGCGTGCCAATGGTCCGGCGTCGCGACCGTGACAGCGTCGATATCCTTGCGCGCCAGCAGCTCACGAAAGTCCTTGAAGCTGACGCAATCCTTATTGCTGTACTTCGTGTTGATCAGTTCGGCCGCGTTTGTGCGATTCTTGGCGTCAACGTCTGCGACTGCAATCACCTGAACATCAGGCTGCTCAATAAATCGCTTCAGGAGGCTGGTGCCTTGCCCGCCCGTACCAATCCAACCCATAACGATCCGATCACCTGGCGCGGCTTTGCCGTCGCGGCCGCGCGCCGAGGCCGGTATGATGGTGGGAAAGCCCCCTACCAGTAGGGAACTGGTAGTCACCTTAATAAAATCTCTACGGGTGAAGTTCTTTACCATAGGAAGTTCCCTTTCCAATTCTATCGGCAGAAGCCCGTGTTCCGAATAAAGCTACAATGGCTCTTGTGAATTTGGGGAATCATTACCCAGTGAATCTGCAGCGGCCTTGTCGGTTAGCGCCCTTCTGCTCCCTTCCGAGGAAGAAGAAGCGTATCACGAAAATCGCTCGCCTGCGAATCAGATTCACCGCGGCAGCATTCGCAGAGAAAGTTCAATTAAGCCGTTAAAAATCATTAGACTTCGAAAGAGACCCCATTGAGGTCGTCTTTGATTATTGATGCTATGGAGCAAACAGCTATGACTTTGCGACGTCAAACGACGATCTGGTCGCTAACTTGCACGAGGATTTGAATGATTGCTTGGTGCGGCCCGTTTCGCGTTCAACGTGTTCGTCTGCCTAACATCAGAACTGAGCGATGCGGCCCAGTGCGTACGCATTGGCAATTGACCTGTCCTGCCCGCGTTCGCTCCAGCGGTTTTGTTGGGCGCTGACATCCAAGGTTTCCCCGTTCTAAATTTCCACGTAAGACGCGCAGTCAATTATCAGCGACGGCGATGGCCAGGTGTCTAAGAGGTAGCTTGCCTTCCCGTGCCGACGGAAAGCAACAATCTCGGCGATGTAACGTTGGTACGTCCGATTGTCAGCGATCGCTTGCAGCGCAGCATCGATTTCGGGCCGATTCTTTACCTTGATAAAGCGTAGGGTTGCGGTTTCGGCGCCTCCCTTGTTCCAGTCTGTGTCCAACTGAATGGTCAGTTCCAGGTCGGCGGGCGGAAGCCAGACCACCTGTGTGATGTGGGAATCATGATACTCTTTCGATGTCTTGATGCGCTTAAACATAGATCGGTAACTGCGTCTAATACCCTTGTTCAGCGGGCGTCGGAACAGCCCTGTAAGCAACCATAAGAACTGCGCTGACTGCGCTTCGGTGCAATCAGTTATTCGGCGACCTGGTCAGCTATGGCTGTTCCTGGATTTGATAGGTGATGCCGCAGCGGGCGTCCGGATTGACATTGATCG
>JANMSG010000944.1:0-13886 GCA_031389065.1 Acidobacteriota bacterium
GGTTGATGACACCACCGCCGAGCCGCCCGAATTCGGCGCTAACCGAATTGGTCTGCACGCTGAACTCCTGCACAGCGTCCACGGATGGCGTGTAGTTGAGGTCTAGAATCGAAACGTTGTTCTCGGCGTTAACATTCGATACGCCGTCAATTGTCACTTCGCTGGTGGCATTACGTCCGCCGCTGATGAAAGGCGAAGAGCCGGGAGCGGGAATCACTCCCGGACTCAAGGTCACCAGAGAGAAGGGATTACGACCGTTAAGCGGCAGGTCAACGACTCGTTTATTTTCAATGGTCTGGCTGATCGTTGAACTGGTACTTTCAATTGCCGCCCCGCCAGAGGCAGTAATGAGTACGGTTTCTGTGGCTGCTCCGACCTCAAGCGTCACATCAATGCCTCGAATCTGCTGCACATCGAGTTTGATTTCATCTACGGTGGAGGCCTTGAAGCCGGACTTTTTAACGACAATTCGATAGAGGTCTGGTTTTAGTTGCGCAACTACATAGTTACCCTCATCTCCAGTTACTACCGTGCGAGTCTCATTTGTGCTGATTTGGATAATCGTGACTTCTGCTCCTACGACGACTGCTCCGGCTGAGTCCACAATGGTTCCGCGAATCGTGCCGGTAAACTGCTGTGCCTGGGCAGGAAGCGAGAGTCCGACGAGCAGTAGAATCAGGCTGAGCGAAATCAGCCGCATCACTGGTGATCTTTTTGACATGATGGTTCTCCTCAAGAAATTGGATTTCAATATGATTCGGGTCAGGATATCCTTCAAAGGACAGTTTTAATTTGAAAAATCCTTCCCCAATGAGACAAGTGCACATGAATCTCTGCCCTTTTGGTAGTGTCCTAAAGTTGAGGTGTTTTGTGAGAACCCGCGAAGCGGGTGAAAGCATAGAGCCCAGTGCGTCAGCGCTGGGTGGGCTCGCCATCGTGGCCTCCTAGCCCGCGAAGCGGGCGATAGATTCGTGTCTATCACCCGCTTCGCGGGCTAGTTAACTTTAGCCGGCCACGGTCCACGGGCTTACGCCCGTGGCTATATGCTACCGCCCGCTTCGCGGGTTGCCAAACACTACCTTAAGATTCGGACACTACTGTCCATTTCATCTTTATACCTGGAAGTTCACCTTCTGGTATCTTTCGTTTATTACTTCTCGTAGATAGAACTGGCAATACCACTCATGGCTCTGTGCTCATGAACTGGTATTGATTGCTGATATGAGTCGGTCTAAAATTTCCTAGCCAAGCTTCTTTGATAAAAGGTATTATTGCTCATCAAGCTTATTCGCATCTTAGGCTGTGAGTCCTTTAGATGAGGTAAATTTTTTGTAAAGATCAATGTAAAGATCAATATAAAGATAGCTAAAGACCGTCTATGAAAGTTAGAGAAGCACCTATCAGCCTATACTACGAGTTTGGAGCTTTCCGCCTGGCTCCTGATGCTCATCATCTTTACCGTAATGGCAAGGTTGTGTTGTTGCCGCCCAAGGAGTTCGACCTTCTCCTGCTGCTGGTGCGAAACTCCGGACAGGTTATGGATAGGGAGAGTCTCATTAAGGCGCTCTGGCCCAATACCATCGTTGAAGAAGCCAATCTCAATGTTCATATCTCGGCCTTGCGCAAAGCGCTTGGTGAAAGTCCGGGCGAACAACGTTTTATTGAGACGTTGCCGCGACTTGGCTACCGTTTCATTGTGCCGGTCACAGAAATGACTGGATCGCTCAGTGCGACTGGGGTTACTGACCCGGTATCCCCTTTGGCCAGCATAGAAGATAGAGAAAAGAGTGCGGATCAGAACCTGGTTTCAAAGAGTGTTGATCAGCAAAACGCAAGATCCGACTGGTTTTCACGCCATCGTCTGATTGCTGTTATCCTGCCCTTGTGGCTGCTGGTAGCTGCACTGCTCGGCATTCTGGTCGTATTGTTTTTCAAACCTTCCCCTAAAACTCCTGCTGACAGTGCAGGGGAATCGCCAATGAATGTGGTACCACTTACCACCGATCCGGGACGTGAATCGCAACCCGCTTTTTCACCGGACGGCAATCAAATCGCCTTTGTCTGGGGCGGAGAAAAAGAGGGCGACTGGGACATTTATGTGCGTCTGGTGGATGGCGGCAATTGGGTGCGGCTGACCAATCATGCGGGAGACGATGTCAATCCTGTGTGGTCGCCCGACGGTCGCACGATTGCCTTTTACCGCAGCACGAATGATGGCGATGGGATTTTCCTTATCCCCTCACTCGGAGGTGCAGAACGCAAGCTGACCGAAACCTGGGCAAATCGCTTCGGCTTTGGCAGTCATACCTGGCTGCACTGGTCGCCAAATGGGAAGTGGCTGGTGTTGAGTGATAAGACTTCTTCTCAAGAGCCCTTCAGTCTTTATCTTCTCTCACCCGAAACCGGAGAGAAACGTCGCCTGACCTCACCTCCTGCCTCTGTCATCGGCGATTGCAGTCCAGCCTTTTCACCTGACGGCAAGTTGTTAGCTTTTGTGCGTGTCATCAGCGCCGTGGTCGGCGAAGTCTATCTGGTTTCGGTCGATGGTGGAGAGCCGAAGCAATTGACTTTTAGCGGCGAGGGTATCAGCAATCTGGCTTGGACGCCGAACGGGCGCGAGATCGTCTTCTCCTCGCGCTACGGCGGAAAGAGCAGTCTGCTCAGGATCCCTGTTGAAGGAGGCACTCCGCAAGGGCTGACGGCAAGCGGCAGTGGCACGCAATATCCAACCTTTTCACAGCAAGGGAACCGCCTGGTCTGGGCTCGAAATACAGACAACGCAGATATCTTCAGAGTTGCGTTCAAAAGCGAGGCAGAGGCTAATCAACAGCTCACCAATGTGATTGCCTCAACCGCCATGGAAACCAGCCCGCGTTATTCGCCGGATGGCAAGCGGATTGCCTTCGTGTCCAATCGCTCCGGCAGCGATGAAATCTGGACTTGCAGCAGTGAGGGCGAAAATCCTATTCGACTGACCTCGTTTCGCGGCCCGCTGGTTGGCTCGCCAAGCTGGTCACCCGATGGCCGGCAGATCGTCTTTGATTGCCGCCCGGAAGGTAATGCTGACATCTTTGTCGTCAACAGCGAAGGCGGCCAGCCGCGCCGCCTGACTTCTAATGAGTCTGAAGACATTGTGCCAAGCTGGTCCAGGGACGGAAACTCGATCTACTTTACTTCAAATCAAAGCGGCAGGCTACAGGTCTGGAAGCTTCCAGCCAATGGAGGCGAAGCCACTCAGGTGACTGAGCAAGGAGGCTTTGACCCAATAGAATCAGAGGATGGTCAATGGCTCTATTTCACCCAGGATCGCGGCTCGTCTTCCATCTGGCGCTTGCCAACAAGCGGTGGCAAGGAAACTCCGCTTTTCGATTTTCATCAAAAGAATTACAGCAGGATGTGGGCGGTCACAAACGAAGGGATTTATTTTGCTGTGCCGGAGTCTTCGGCACGATCAACGATCAAGTTCTTCAACTTCGCTAGCGGAAATCAGAAGACGGTTGTTGAAATTGCTGGCAATCTGCGCAGCAACGTTTCCGGATTAACTCTCTCTCCGAACGGCAAATGGATGCTCTTCCCGCTCGTCACCCAGCGCGGCAGTGACCTGATGATGATTGAAAACTTTCGCTGAGGAACCTTCGTAAACACGCCGCCTGTCGCCCACTGCGCTCTACAAATTATTTGAAGCGTGTGCATAAATCCACCGCGTTAGCGGTGAGATGATTTTAGCCGTGCGTTTCAACGCACGGAACGCCATAGCAGAGAGTGTTTCGTCGCGTCAGCGACGGTTGAATTCAAGGTGTTTTCAATCGTCGCTGACGCGACGAAATGCTTCTTGCGCCTAAACCCGTGCGTTGAAACGCACGGCTAAAATCAATATGTCGCTACGCGACAAAGATAAATGTGGTAAATACGAATGCTTTTATTTGCACAGGCTTCAATTATTTAAGTTGCCATGATTCATTGAAGAAACCCGCCAACACAATCCTGCCAGGGTATCGGGTATCGGGCGGCGTTGTGGTATCGACTACTGCATAATCCGGCAATTTCGGGGTCTGCCTCGCATTGTTCAAATAGTCGAACTCGCGGAATGTGAAGCCACTGTTGAGGACTATGTATTTCTTTGGGTTCAGCGGATTGGGATAGATCAGAATTGGCACGTGCGTATCCGCTGGGTAGCGATTGTTGCCAACCATCACACCGTCCGCCCTCCACTTGACAGGCAACTGGTCTGCTATCCGCGCCAGAACTTTATTGCTGCCCGGGTCGCCCCATAGAATCAGGTTACTCGAAGCAATCTCGGCATCAGTAATAGCTGTGTCCCTGCGCACCTGTGCGTCGCCGCGAAAGTGTCTGCGCCATTCGACAATGGCGCGCCTTTGTTCGTTCATTACCCAAATGGCAATGCCCGGAGCGAGCGGCGCGCCAGTTGGCGTCACGAAAATGAAGCTGTCGAGGAAAGCATCATCCACAGGCCCTTGCAACCCTTGCCGTTTGTGGAGTCCTGGCACAACGGCTGAATCAACCATAACCCACTGGCTCCCAGCTTTGCGGAAATGCACTTGCCAGGAGCGATCCGACAACGGCCCGACCACCGTGAGCTTCTGCCCATCAATAGTCACCAGAGGTTTACACGCAAGATCAAGCGGGCAGCCGCCAGGTCCCATCTCAAGCGTAAACGCGGTGACGTTAGAGGTCTCAACCTTGACGACGTTGTCGCCTTCGATCTCCGCGTTTATACGCGCGCGTTCCCAGTGCTGGCCAAGCGCATCTACAATCACCCATTTCATGCGGTTATATGCCAGCGTCCAGGTTGTGAATCGCACTTTTCGTGGGTAAGGATCACGCCCACGTTCGACAACAGCATCCAATATCCTGTCAATCTCAATCTTTGAATCCGCATGGTAACTGTGTCCTGTGTTTGACCCGACGACGCGTAGCAAGCGCAAGCTTTCTTCCGCCATGGCACGCTCCATCGCATCAGCAGCCTGCTTTTGCCCGTCCTTATCGCCGTTATAGGCGACCACAGGTGTATTGAACAAATTTCCAGCGTAGTCAGTGGCGTCGTAGAGATGAAAGAGTTTCTGCTCCCACCACGGCGGGGCGTTCTCACCCGTGAGATTGAGCCGTAGAAACTGCGCCGATTCGCTGAACCCTGCGCCCGGCGCAATCGCCGCCCAGCGTCCTGCGTAGTGCGTCCCGAACTGCCAGGCAGAGGCACCGCCCATGCTGAAGCCGCGCATCACAATGCGGTTTTCATCAATGCTGTATTGCTGTTTCACCGCTTCGAGCGCCTCAAACAAATCCACCTCGCCAGCGAATTTATTGGCATTGCAGAAACGCCCATAAAGATGCAGGACGATGGTGTTGCGCGGCGTGAATTCGCCTGGCTTACTCTCACGGTCAGCCAGGAAATTGACCTCGCTTAAGGTCTCGCCACGCCCGTGAAACCAGGTGTCCAGTCGCCAGCGGTGCAATAGATTCGGCGCAAATGAGGGTGGAATCACCAAGCCATAAGGCTGCACACTCTTGTCAATCTTTGAAATGTAGCCACGTACAACAAGCCCTGTGGCCATCGTCCAGGGCGCTTTACCTTCGGCGAGTTGTCGCGCACGTTCCTGGCCGTGCTGTAACAGTATTTTGGCTTTGGCGATTTCGTCGGCTTTGAAAAACTCATTATATTCAAGGGCGTAGCGCACTGCTTCATGATAGATGAGCACGTCCGCCAATAACGGGTTGCCGCGCAGCTTATCAATCGCCGCGCGCAGTTGTTGCAGCCCGGATTTGAGTTCGGTCTGGTCAGCGATCGGCACTTCGATTCCGGCGGGCGGAATCGGTTTTATCGTTGGCCGGCTGCCGCTGGGCTGCTGCGCGAATACCGTTATGGTCAGGAGGAAAAGACAGAATAATGTTTTCATATTGCGAGTGATGATTGCGCGTCAGAGTTGCCGCCTGATTGTATGGTTAGGTGCGCTGCGACAGTAACCTTTCATCCTTTACTTGATGATGAAGAGGTGCTCATCGAGTTGCTCTTTGTGCGAGATGCGGTCGAACTCAAATAACCAGTCGCGTAACAGATTACCGTTTTGAGCCTGTATCGTCATCTGCATTTTGTATTTGTGCGGCAGTGTCAGACCATCCACTAAACGGAAGTCAGCGAAGCTCTCGATGATTTGAAAATTGCTTTCCTGCGAACGCGCAGAGTCATCCGGGGTAACCCCTTGTCGAGCGCCAATCTGGTAACTATATCGTGTTTGCATGTGGCGAAAAGTCTCTGGCTCAAAGTGCATCTCGATGCGCAGCCCGCCATTTCCTTTTCGCGTTTCGTAAATCAATTCGTGCAACTGCTGCCCGTCAACTTTTTTCAGCCCGCGATAATTCATCTTCGATTGCAACTGCTCTACGCGCAGCAGCGCCCAGGCAGTCGAAAGAACTCCGCCCAGCAATCCTTCCTTGAGCATCAATGGCTGTGAGTTGAGAAACTCTGTGAGATTAGAGCGTTTGCCTTGCGGAAGAAGTCGGGTCATAAGGCGTTTACCATCAAAGGCAAAGTCTTCTCCGGAATAATGGTTAGAAGGAAATTGCATGACGCAACGGAGTTTCGCTCCAGAGGAAATCAGCATGGTCGGCCCTTGAATGTCTGCCGCCGGGCCAACTCGATTGAGCATCCTTACCGTTCCACTCACCTTACGGTCGGCGGCTGCGGCTCGCGCTTCGGAGCTACCCAGGGAATTAAGATGCAGGGCAATCAATTCTTCGGGCGTTAATTTTTTGTCTTGTGCCGCAATCGGGCTGCCTATTGCTACGGGGAAGTTTGAACAGACGATCAGACAGATGGCAACGAAAACCATCACTCCCCAAAACGCAGACGACTTTTCTCGCCGAAACAATCTCTTCTTTCTCATAGCAACTTCTTCCTGATTGCTGATTCAAGATTCGCTTTTCAAATTTATCAAACTCCGTGGAATTTACCTTTCAATTGTTCAATTCGATTGATAGTAGTTTTCATTTGAGAGTGACCTGTTGCTTTGTTTAGAGCCGGTCTTAGATGGCGCACTCCGTCGGTCTGAGACCGACTCTAAAGGATTTCCGTCATTTGAAAATTGCTATCATTCTGACAGGCTTGTGTGGCACGCTCCGCAGTTCAGGCTCGCAACTTCTTATAGGTGGCGAGGCAGCGTTCCGCCGTTTCGAGCGATGAGAATCTGCTACCTTCCTGCTCAATCAGATAATACTCCGCGCCGCCTTTGGCTTCGGCAGCCGCAAAAATTTGCTTCCAAGGCGAATCACCTTCACCAAACAGCACGCGGTAACTTTTCTCATCCTTTGCCTCGCCTGCTGCCCAATCTTTAAGATGCAGCGAACGGATGCGCCCCGGATTGGCTTTAATCCAGGACGCAGGGTCGTAGCCAGCGTCCACACAAGTTCCCACATCAAGTTGTAAGGTCACATCTTTAGGTGTATTGGCGGCGAGCACTTCCATAGGGCGCTTCCCTTCTATGGCAATAAATTCCAGCTTGTGATTATGGAATCCGGCGCGCATACCGAAAGGTTTGAGTTTCTCGGCTGCCTGGCTGAGCCGTCCGGCGATGCTCTTCCAGCCATCCAGCCCTTCCACTCTGCCGGCGCTAGCCATGACGATGCTTTTGGATCCCAGAATCTGGTTTAGCTCAATCGCCTTCTGGATTCCATCAGGTGTAAAGACGTTGGCGCTGTTGTGAGTCGAGGGGCAGCGGATGCCTAAATCGTTGAGCAACTTGCGCACTTCTTTGGCGTAGTCGGTTGTCCATTGGTAATAGGGCGAGAAGAATTCGACCACTTCATACCCCATCTTGGCGACCGCACGCACGGTGCCAGGAAGGTCTTTGGCAAGCTCGTCACGCACGGAATAGAGTTCGAGACCAACCGGCACACGCTTGCGCGCAAGCGCACTCAATGCAAGCGGAGATGTCAAGCTAAGTGGTGCAGCCATCGCCGCTATTGCCAGAAACGACCGGCGGGTGATAGACGTGGATGATACCTTTTGCTCTCTGTTCGTCATAATGTTCTTCATTACATTACCCCTTTTAAGTCAGGCTTAATCCATAGGGCTTACGCAAAATGTACAGGTAATTGCCCGGTCTGCTGTTGTCTTGCTTTACAACACATTCGGTGCTCCCAAAAACTGTGTTGCCCAAATCAGCCGCAGGTTGGACAACCTACAGTACATCACCTGTGCAAGGCTTAATCTATTTTCTCGTGACAATAGTTGCAGTCGATACTTGCCCCTTTCGCCTGGTGACAGTTCATACAGCTTGCCATAGAGATGTCACCCTCGCGATAAAGCTGTTCGCGCTCTTTAACTTGCCCATGGCATTCTACGCAGGTGCTGCCCGCCGTCAAGTGTGCCCGATGGCTGAACCTGACATAACTGGGAATTACATAGACGCGCACCCATTTCAACTCGCGTTTTTCTTTAGCAAAAGCGGCAAGCTTTTGAATCGCCGGTTTATCCGCAGCAATGTCAGAGTGGCATTGCATACAACTGGCGGCGCTGGCAAAACCCATTTTCTCACCAGGATCGCGATTCGTATGACAGGTCGCACATTTCAGCGCCAGCTTTCCCGCATGCACCTTGTGGCTGAAAGGAAGCGGCTGCTCTGGTGCGGGAAGAGTTTGCCTGGTAGTCTGCGCCACCGTAACCAAAATGCAGAATGCTGCTATGCAACAGAGTTGGAAAAACCTTTTCAGCGGTCTCACAACTCCCCTTTGCGCATCTGCTCTGCAAGGTATTCACAGGAGCGCATGGATAACGCCAAAATCGTCATCGTAGGATTTTGCGATCCTCCTGTAACAAAGCTGCTACCGTCAACGACAAACAGGTTTTTGATGTCGTGGCTCTGATTCCACTTATTGAGCACACTCGTCTTCGGATTATCACCCATACGACAGGTGCCTACTTCATGTATGCTGTAGCCCGGCGGGAACATCTTGTCATTGCCGCTGAGTACCTCATAACCCGACTCTTTGCAAACCTCGCTGATGGTCGCGACAGCGTCTTTCGCCATGTTGAATTCGTTGTCACTGTAGCGGCAGCGAATGTTGAGCACAGGGATGCCCCAGGCATCCGTAACCTTCGGATCAATGAGTACGTGGTTTTCAAAGCGTGGCAGCACTTCGCCCATAATGGTTGTCGTAAGCGCCGCGCCGCGATGACTGTCCAGAGCTTTTTGCAACTTCTCGCCCCAGAGCGGGAAGTATTTCGCATCCGGGGTGCTGCCCGTATAGATGTCGAAGGCGTAACCGCGAATGAAGTTCTTCTCCTTGGTCTTCAGATTGCGAAACCTTGGCACATAGCCCGACCCGCCCATCAAACCACGTGGGGCTTTGCCATCTTTGGCATCGGGTACAACGGCCACCACACCATTCGAGATGTAGAACTGGTCGTGCAGGTAATGCCCCAGCACACCGCTCGAATTGGCAATTTTTGAGTTGAGCAATAACCGCGTACTCTCTAAACAAGAGGCTCCCACAACGACTGCCTTGGCTTTCGCATGCAGTTCGCGTCGCGACAGACGGTCTACGAAATTCACGCCGGTGACAAGCCCTGTCTTCTTGTCCGTGGTGATTTCGCGTACCACAGCGTTCGGCACAATGGTCAGCTTCCCTGTCTCTTGTGCGGCGGGCAGCAACAGATTGAAAGAGCTGGCGAGTTGCCCGTTGCCCAGAGAACGGCGAATCTTGGTGACCGTCATACCGCGTGATTTTCCCGCCGCCGCAAATCGTTTGGTGGCTTCCGCATCGGGCGAGTTGTCATCCACGAAGAGGCCGTCCGGGAGTTGCGACAAACCCTCTTTGCGCCCTGCAACACGGAAGATCGGGTCAACCTTGTCGTAGTAAGGCGCAAGGTCTGCATAGCTGATAGGCCAGTTATCGCCGAATCCATCGTGGTCTTTCGCCTTGAATTCATAATCGCTCAGCCGATAAGACATGCGCGCCCAGAAGAGCGACTTACCGCCTATGAGGCGAACGCGCACCCAGTTGTAGGGTTCCTTTGGGTCGTGCGTGTAGGGAACCTGCTCTTCATCTACCCAGGTATTGGCATTGAATTCGTTCGCTTGAAAAACATGCGACAGTCGTCCAGGTTTGCCAAAGCCGCGATAGGGCAACTCGTGCACGGGCTTCAACCCACGATGACGCTGGAAATCCACCGGCGGTCCGGCATCCAGCATCAAACATTTCAAGCCTTTTTGGGTGAGGGTATAGGCAGCCATGCCTCCGGAAGCTCCAGAGCCAATAATCAATACGTCATATTCTTTTTCAGTCATGCTTTCACCAAAATCTTTTCTCTACGAGACTGACACAAATCCTCTACAAGAGACTATGATATAGGAGTTTTCAATGGAGGTGACCTGGTAGCGCAAATCTCACTTGCTGGCTCGATATTGGAAGCGAAGCAGGCAAGTGAGCCTTGCGCTACCAGCAAAAGCTGCGATGTCCCAGCCTACTCAATCGTGTACCAGTATTGCCCAACCCCGCTCGCCCGACGACCGCCCGCAGAACTGGCGGCGCTGTATTCGCGCGAGTTGACCGTCGCCGTCCGCACATCCTGATTCGCCGCCCGAAGAAAACGGGCGAACGGGTCGGCGGGCGGCTCATAGGTCCAGGCTTGGCGCAAGGGTGCGAGGAGTTCACCCGCTTGGGCTGCGTCCACTTCCGCGAAAGATTTACTAAAACGCTTTGTGGACTGTGCGTTCAGCGCATCCAGACCGGCGCGATACAGTTGCTGGCGCTCAGCAGGCGATACGCTGATCAGGAAATCGAGGAACTCTGGTGCCTTCGCATCAAGCGCCCCCGGAGCCCCATTGAACGGCGGCATCAAGATGGCGCTGAGTTTTTGTAATGCCGCAAACTGTTGGGCATTGAAAAAGCGCGGCAGAATTTCCCCGGCAGCATCCTGTACGCTGTACTCCAGCTTCGGACCTTCCTCGACGGGTTTAGGCGCAGGATTGGCAGGTGTTGCGGATTGCTGCGCTGGCACTGCCTGCACAACTGGCAAAGCAATGGCTGGCGCAGCAGCAATAGTTTGAAGGAATCGTCGTCGTTTCATAAAAGTGCCTAAATAGTTTAGCCCGCGAAGCGGGTGACAGCATAAAGCCCAATGGCATTAAGTTAAGAAAAATCCGTTTTTGAGTCTTCAATGGATTCAACTACTTGCCTTGCACTAACTTTGTGATTCCGCGTCGGTGAATCCTTAACTTAATGCCATTGGCATAAAGCCCCGTGCGAAAGCGCGGGGTGGGAGAGCGATTGATTTTCTCCTAGCCCGTGAAACGGGCGATAGATTGTTATCAACTGATCTATCGCCCGTTTCACGGGCTAGGAGGTGTTCTGCCTTGCGTATTCCCCAGGGTTGCGCTTTGCTTCACCCTGGGCTTTATGCTGTCACCCGCTTCGCGGGCTTTTGCTCGTTTTCATTCTTGCAAATTGACAACAACACAGAAATAGGACACTACCTCAGCAGCAGCGCACACGCTAGCGACTAAAGACCTCTATATTCAACGGCTCGTTACTGCCGCCTTTGATTTCGATGATGTAATCGTTTTTATCTTTCGGGCGTTGGCGACGAAAGACACGCTGATCTTCAATGCTCGGCGACAGGTCGCGCTTTCTGATGTGTTCGCCCCACTCCTGGCGCTCTTCGTCCGTGAGTGTCTTGTTTCTCGCCTTGCCCATCATTTTAATCATTACAGGATCGCGCGAATTGCTCATCCACCGGGTGGCGTCCTGACGCACTTCAACGCGGTAGCGACCAAAGACCGGACCCTGATTCTGGCTGACGGCAAACTGCCCGAGTGGTGTTGTCCCTGTGTTGGTGATGTAGGCGACAACTGCTGGAGCGCCGGGTTGATCTACAGGTGTCAGGATTACGATTCCGCGAACCAGCGGAGCACCATCGAGCTTGACCATACCTTTTATAGGAACCCTCGGACCGTCCGAGAGAAAACCACTGCCTATCATCCATTTGAACATCAAATTCGGCCACTCGCCGAGCACAGGGTCTCCTTGAGCAAATCCCACACCGTGTTCGCCGTTGACGAAAAAGTGCGCCTCAACCGCAGTCTTCGCCTGACGCAGACTGGCATAAAGATCAACCATGCCTCTGAGGTGTCCTGTATCTTCTGCCGTGCAGAACATGAAAGTCGGAGGCAATTTGCTGTCCGCTGCAATAGCGGGCAAGGGAGATGAACCATAAGACAGAATCAGAAAGTCCGGGCGGCTCGACACGCGCTCCAACAAGTCTGTCGCCTCTGGTTGTCCGGCGAGCATTTGAAAAGCCGCATCGCAAGCCAGTTCGGCTCCTGCGGAAAAACCTATAATGCCAATTCGGTTCGGTGAAATACGATATTCTACGGCGTGTGACCTGATGTATTGCAGCGCTCGCTGTGCATCCCTGTGCGCATCTTTGCGCGTGTAAAGCGGTACGAGACGGTAACGCAGAACAAAACTTGCAACCCCACGCGCCTTCAGCCACTGGGCAACGAGTATGCCTTCATGATCTGTGGCGCGGGTTGTAAACGCCCCGCCGGGACAGATCAAAACAGCCGCGCCATTGTGTTTACCTTCCACAGGGACGAAAGGAATAATCGCAGGCTTGTCTTCGTCAGTCGTACCCGTTGCCCCCGGCGCTCCGTTTGGCCAGAGTTCAATCGTGCGAAAGTTCGGCTTGTCAATTGAAGGTGCAGGCTGAGCCGCTGCCGAAATAGTAGCAAACAGTATTAGGGAAGCGCAGGCCACAACGACGCAGAGACTTCTGTTTGTTATGCGAATTCTGCTCATTTGAATCATTTGAATCATCGATAGTGCTAAATGTTGATAAATTGCCACTAGCTTCAGCTAGTGGATAAGTTCAGCAAAAGCCCATCGGCTTTAGCCAAAGAGAAGGAAAACATCCATTATCCTTTGAGCTTTAGCTAAAGCAATCTGTTATTTGGCTAAAGCCATTCTTTTGACTTCACTGTGACCACTAGCTGAAGCTAGTGGCAATTGATGACAAAAAAATCATCGGCATTACTTTTTTAGTACTACCGAAACCTCTCTTCAGAAATTCAAGCTGCCATCAGTTTCTCCTCAAACCTCTGTCAGGTGTGCGACCTTGCCAGTACTATCGCCAAGCTTTTCTGTCGCGATACCCATCTTATCGAGCAGCGTCAGGAAGAGGTTTGTCATTGGCGGTTTGTCATCGTAAACGATGTGCCGTCCCGGTTTCAACTTGCCGTTGCCACGACCCAGAATAATCACTGGCAGGTCTTCGTGACTATGGCGGTTTCCGTCGCTGAGACTGCTGCCGTAGACAATCATGCAATGATCGAGAAGCGTGCCATCGCCTTCCTGAATAGACTTCAGCTTTTGAATGAAGTAGGCGAACTGCTCCAGATGGTAGCAGTTGATTTTCGTGACCTTCTCGACCAGGTCAGGGATGTAGCGATGATGCGTAATCGGGTGATGTCCGTCGGTGAAGCCAAGCGACGGGTAGGCGCGATTGCTACCTTCGCGGCTGTATAACAAGGTCGAGATGCGTGTGATGTCCGACTGCAATGCAACGACCAACAGATCATGCATAAGCCTGACATGATTGGCGAAGTCATTGGGAATGCCTGTCGGCTTAGCAATTTCGGGCGTCAACTGGCGGTTTTCGTCTTCGACATGCTTGATGCGTTTTTCGATCTCGCGAATTGCCGTGAGGTACTCATCTATTTTGCGGCGGTCGCTTGATCCCAACGATGGCGAGGACGCGGCGATTTACATCCTGCCCGAGGCGGCATGGAGCCGGCGCGTCAACGGCCTGTTCGGCAACCGCCTCGCGCAGGCAAATCCGAAGCGTGCCCATGCCGTGCTGGTGACGAGGG
>JANMSG010000950.1:0-7688 GCA_031389065.1 Acidobacteriota bacterium
TCCGCCGCGCGCTCTTCGAGACTCGACAACGCCGCTACGAATCATCCAGCGCAAGCCATTGAAGACCTCACGCAACGAGGTCTCGCGTTGCGGCGCTTCTTCGCTCATCAAAGTCAAATAGGGTGCGACGAAGGCCCATTCTTCGTCACGGACATCACCTGGATATGATTTTCGGCTCATGTAGAAAAGTTACTATGGTAAGCCTGGATGAATCGTGGTTGACACGAGGAGGTCAGTACCGCCTGCGGTTGCGATTAAAAAATGAGTAAGGCAAACTCGCTTATTTTTCTAAGAAAATATCAGTAAAGAATCTCTGTTTTTAAATAAGTGCGCCAGCTAGCCTGTGTTGCAAGTAATATTTTGTCCTTTTTCGTAACAATCCGGGAGTATTTGAATCAACGAAGTTAGCTGATAAAAAAATCTTTCAAGTGTCCTAACAGGTCATCGTGATGTTAGTTTTTCAAAATTTGTCTACCCATTCGGTCATTTTTGCATATTTCGGTTTTAATGCGGTCAAAAATTTCTGTCACTCAAAAGTGATTATTTACGTGGCACTTACTTTGCTTTAGCAACAATGCCTGAAGGTGCTCTAAACGTTCCTTTTACGCAACGCAATATTTAGTAAAACGATTGTAATAAGAATTTTGGGATATGCCATGAGAAATAAATTAAATGATAAGCAACGCGGATTTTCGGCAGTTGAATTGTCAGTTGTTTGTGTGCTGATACTGATTGCTATGGCTATAGCAACCCCTCAGATCACTAGGGCTATGCGCACATATAGACTAAATATTGCCATGCGCCAGATGGTGGATTTGGTAGCCAAAGCCAGAGTAGAAGCGGTTGCTGAAAACCGTACCGCTTCTTTGGTTGTTGATACTGCTAATCGCAGGTTTGGGCTGATTGTCTTTAACAACGATACTCCTCCCGCGATTGTCAGGACCGATTTCGTTCCTCTGCCTCAAGGCGTTAATTTTGCAAGACCCTCAAATATAACGGCTCCTATGACTGGTGCACCGATTGCGGCAAATATCTCTTTTCCTTCTCAAGGGGGTTCAACTACTCTCTTTCAACAAAATTTTACCTCCAGAGGTTTTTTGCAAGTCGCAGCTGCCGGTACGATCAATTCCGTCTATTTTGGCGATGGAACAACTTTCCGTGCGATCACCATATCGAGTGTTGGGGGTATCAGAACCTGGAATTGGGACGCTACCACATGGCAAAGTACGAGGCATTAAAGAGCAACCAATATAGGCTCCGGTTGTTTAGAAAGGTATCTTATGAATAAGCACAAAATTATCAGAAAAAATAGAGTAACGAATGGCGCTGAAAGTGGATTTACGGTTTTGGAAGTGGCTGTCGCCTCGGTGATTACGGTGATCAGTTTAATCTCCTTAGCCAGCCTGTTTTCGTTATCAATAACTCAGAACCGTATGGTTAAACAGTTCACAGCCTCTACAACCTTGGCGCAACAAAAGATGGAAGAATTAAACGCCATTGATAGAAACGACGCACGTCTCCAGGTTGGTGGCAGCTTGCCTCCGGCAGCCCTGCAAGATAATTACTGGGAAGATATCTGTGTCGGTGTTTCAGGAACTGTTGACACGCCGCCGCAACCGGGTCAGATAGCGAATTACAGGCGCTTCTGGCAAGTTGCAGCCGACCCATTACTTGCCAACACGAGGGTTATTACTGTTCGAGTGGTGGCTTTGCAAGCAAGTCGTGGCACAAGGGCAGAAGGAACCACTCTGGTTTCTGTACGTTCCTGGTAACAAGGAGAAGCAAAATGAAAAGAGAACGATTGGAAAATATAAATACAACGAACGAGCGCGGATTTTCACTGGTTGAACTTACGGTGGCAGTGCTTTTAACTGTGGGATTGATGGGTGCCGTTTTTTCGCTAATGAATCAAAATCAACAAATTTTTGTGGCTGAATCAAATGTGACAGATATGAACCAGAATGTCCGCTCCGTCGTTGATTTGCTCACTCAAGATATTCAATCGGCAGGCATGGGATTGCCGAGATCGAGAGGGAGTTTCGCATCAATTTTCTATATCAATGGCGCCAATAGTACAACCGCCGACAGAATGATGATCGTCAACGGCAACCCAAATGTGCCAACCGCTGAAATTGATGGATTTGATGACACCAATATTGATGACAAAAAATTAATTTGTAGAATTCCGCCTGGAATTATCCCAGATGCAAATGGCTTGTTGACATATCTCGACAAAAACGGAGTGGCGCAACCGATATACAGGGCTTCCACAACCGTTTCTTACATCTGTTATGACGACAGGCAGGTTAGAAAATTCACGCTTAGAAACAACGGAACGATTACCGGTGGCAATATGGAGTTGCGCTACACGGGTTCAAGTTGGGTAGCTTCGCCTACAACATTCGGCTCTGCGATTGACACGGGTGAACCGGATCGCGAACAAGCCAACATAGCCTTGCTCACCAGTATGATTTCATACAGGGTCAATGCCGCCACTCGTGAGCTTGAACGCACTACAGACCTGATCACATATGAACCGATTGCCAGAGGCATTCTCAATATCCAGTTTCAATATAGATCTGTTGGTCTTAATGGCGTCGCGGTTGTCGAATCCATAGATGAAGCTCCGATTGACCGCGATAATATTCGTTCGATTATTGTAACCATTACCGCTGAAACTCCCGATTATCAACCCGGTGATAGAAACTATCGCCGGATAACCCACCAATTTGAGGTTGCCCCGCGAAACTTCAACTTGATCGGCAATACAAACCTCAGTTCAAACCTGAACTAATCGATTTACAGGTGATATATGAAAAATTATTTGGTTTCTTCACAAGCTAAAGAACGCGGGGTTGCGCTGATAACTTCGCTTTTGGCAATGACTATGATTCTAGCGCTGGGAATGGCTCTGGTGCTTTCCGTCACTACCGATACACGGACAACCACAGTTCATCGAGCAGGGGAAGGGGCCTTCTACGTTGCTGATGCGGGTATTGGCATTGCCAGACGCGCTATGACTCAGGCGCTCGCCGAAGAGATAGATAGAATTAAAAACGGGCAAGCGCCATTTTATCGAAACAATCCTCCGGCACAAGCCGGGCAATTTCCCGATGTGCAAATGATTCCGACACCGAATGGAACCTGGAGCGGCACTTTCTATTCAGGTATTCTTGCTCGCGCTACAGCCTTGGCAAGAGATACGGCGCGGGATCAGGTATTCACAGACACCAATGGCAGTAGTTTTGAAATTACTTTTAATGCACCAACCGGCAACGTATCACTGGTTGCTCCAAGCCCAACACAGGCGACGCAGGTTATTGTTTTGCTCTATTCCATTGATGTCAGAGGCAGGACAACTGCTGGGGGCAGCACGGTTGTCAGTGAAACGGGAAGACTTTCTACTAATGTTACGCTGGCAGCTGCTCCGACGGCTGGCGTAAGAAGCTTTGCATTCTCGGGCTTTGGTGCATTCTTTGACAACGGCGACACCCAGGCAAACGCTCCTTTGGCATCCGGTATCTTTTCAGGTCCTGTACACACCAACACCCATTTCGCTTTTCTAGCAAACCGTAGTGTGACTTTTCGCAATGTCGTATCGCAGGTTGATAACCAAATTAGATATGACACAACCAACAATACAACTCCGAACCGCGCCATACCGAATACCAATATAACCGGCATTAATATCAGTTCGGAAGGCTATAAACGAATTGGTGCAGTGCCATTGCCTTCGAACAATTTTTCTCAAGAGTACGCAGTTATCAACGCCACAGGGGTAACCGACCTGAACGCCTCAACAGGCGCTCCGGTGGACCCGCCGGCAGTAATTCCCACAAGTGGTGGCAACCCGGTTCCTGTATTCGATGGTAACGGACGTGTCACCCAAGCCGTGTTAGCCGCGAATATGCGAACCGTAAGCAACGCCATACCAACCCTGTCGGGCGGCAATTTGCCCAACGGTGTTTATATCCCTACGGCTGATGGTAACTCGATTTCGGGCGCGGGAATTTATGTTCAGGGCGATGCTAGCGATATTAAAGTCTATGCCAATACGAGCAACAATCAGGTCTATGTCATCACGCAGGGTTCGACGACAACTACAATTACCAGCAATTATAGTAGCAACCAAACCACCGTTTCCTCTTCAGCCGGTGGATCGCGTACTTATTCAGGCCTTTTCATAAATAAGACTATTCCCACAGCACCTAAAAACGGAACCAGCCTGTTTGTTAACGGTTCCATCAACAGCTTGCGCGGCGGCAAAGATAGTTCAACAAACAGACCGGCAATCGCTGCCGAAACCGCTTTGACAGTAACCGCTCAACGACACATTACCGTAACCGGCGACCTCAAATACACCAATTCGGTTGTGAACTCGGACGGCACACCGGTGACCAATATTAACACAATCAAAAATGTGATGGGCATATTTACCAATGACGGCAATGTAAGCCTTGCGCCAGTTTCTACCAATGTTTCAGATAGCGTCGGTTTAGGCCTTGAAATGAACGCTGCAGTCATTTCGTTCAACAGCAACACAGGCAATGATAGCGGTATAGAAGGGTCAATTGCTTATAAATCAGGTCATACATCACCGGGGGGTAGCGCCAGATGGAAACTCGTAGGCAGTCGCGTGCAATCGAAAATCAACACCATCGGTTATAGCTATCGAGACGTCTTTTTCGATGTGCGGTTTTCCGGCGGATCCTTCGCTCCGCCGTTCTTTCCGGGAACAAGCTATGACCTCGGACCGCCTGTGGTGGCTGGTGTTGTAACGGTTACGGCGGTTGACTCGGCAGCCGCAACCGCCATGTCCTGGTTCCGCAACTACAACTAAACTGTCATCCATATTCACCTTTGAGGGCTGAGAACTTCTCAGCCCTTTTCATTTTCTTTGTACCTACCTGTATTTCCTCAAATCCCACCTTCATTGAATATAGATCGGTCTATGGAATTTCCAACGAAAAAGATAAAGATAACCAACCGCTTCCCGTTTTAGGTATCAAACAAAAAAAAATCGCAGTCGGAGCCATCGCAAAAACAAATGTCGAATAAGTCAGTAGGGCGACGAATTGCTCTATAAACTATTGAGGCGAACATTGTTGGCGCTAGAAGCCTGAACGCTTTAAGATAATCGCCTAATTCAATTGAGGAGGAATTCGCCTTGCCCGAATGGTTCAAGCTCATCGGTATTGTCATTGTCTTAGTTGGCTTCGCATTCAAACTTCGCACGACGCTAGTGGTCGTCACCGCCGCCTTAGTGACCGGGTTGATTGCAGGCCTCCCCTTGTTTTCAAGCAACGGATTCTTTCCGGCAATTCTGACAAAACCCGGACAAGAAGGCATCATCAATATGCTTGGTCGCGCCTTCAGTGACAATCGCTTGATGACGCTCTTTATCATCACGCTTCCCGCCATAGGTCTTGCCGAACGATACGGCTTGCAAGAGCAATCTGCCGCCTTGATAAGAAAAATCAAAGCCGCGACGGTCGGGCGACTGGCGATCATCTATCAACTCTTTCGTGTCCTGCACGGCTTCTTAGGTTTGCGCCTCAACGGTCACGCCTCTTTCGTGCGCCCGTTGATTTTTCCTATGTCTGCGGGCGCGGCTGAAGCCAAAACCGTAGGAGATGTTGAACCGGAAAAGCTTGAGGCAATCAAAGCCGCCAATGCCGCGAGCGAAAATTACGGTAACTTTTACGGGCAAAATCTCTCGGTCGTGCAAGCCGGAATTTTGCTCGTGTACGGCGTCATGAAAGGGCTTGGTATAGAAGTGAGCCTCTGGCGTTTAGTTTTGTTCACCATACCAATCGTCTCGCTTTCAATCGTGCTGGGGGCGATTCAATTTCTCTGGCTTGACCGGCGCTTGAGTCAAGCCGCAAAGGCGGTGGACAAATGATGCAATTCCCTATGGTTCTCTTCTTATCAATCACCGATTTGCTGTTGAATCTGGACACGGTTTATGTGATTGCAGGAATTGTTTTGCTGGTCTTTGCGGTGATGACATGGAAAGACAAAGCCAATCCGCATCGCCTTGCCAGCGGTGTGTTCTGGTTTCTTCTGGCAATCGTCTTTGCCTTTGGAAGCCTGATGCCGCATTGGTTGACCGGCATTTTTGTTTTGGTAATGGTCGCAATTGACGGGTTGGGTCGCGTCAGTCGCGGCGCTTACAACGAAACCACAAAAGAGCAACAAGTGGAGCAAGCATCACGACTCAAGAATAAAATTTTCTTGCCGGTGATTGCGATTCCTCTTGTGACGTTCGCTTTTGCTTTGACATTTCGCTTCTTGGCATTTCGCCAGTTGGGCTTTGATTCAAATACCGTCAATCGTGCAGCGCTCGTTGGGCTTGGGGTCGGCGGCGTTGTCGCGATGATTGTGGCCTTACGAATTACCGGCGGCACAACGCGAGTGATGTTTGATGAAGGTCGCCGCATCAACGATGCGATCGGTTCTTTGAGCTTGTTGCCGCAACTGCTGGCATCGCTTGGCGTCATCTTTACAGCCGCAAAAATCGGCGACCTTATTGCCAGTGGCATTCAATATATCGTCCCGGAACAGAGCCTCTTTTTATTGGTTCTTGCCAACTGCATAGGCATGACGGTCTTCACCATGGTGATGGGCAATTCGTTTGCGGCGTTCCCGGTGATTGCCTCTGGCGTGTTGGTGCCTCTGATCGTGAGGCCCTTCGGAGTAGACCCTGCGATGGTGGCGATTCTCACCTTAACGGCAGGCTCAAGCGGCACTTTGATGACCCCCATGGCTGCAAATTTCAACATCGTACCGACCGCATTGTTGAATATGAAAGACCAGTATGGGGTGATTAAATTTCAACTGCCATTTGCCTTGACCATCTGGACAATGCACGTTTTATTAATGTGGGCGATGATTAAGCTTATGTGATAAGGAAGGGAACAAACAGCCGTAGTCGCTCGAGGTGAAACGGCACAGACCTTTGGCAAAGAGCAACTTGCGATATGGCTTCGATTCTATGCGTTGCCGGTTCTGCCGACTGGCATAACACAACAAATTGCTTGTAGACAGATTCGACAACTTTTATCCTCCACTCGAAGGATAAAATAGTTCTGTCGGCTGAATCTAATTTTCTAAACATTCATCAGAATCTTAGAGGGGAACGGATAGCTTGGGTTATGTCCTGAGGAGAGCATTCATTGATATAGCTATCGTTTGCCAGCCTTTGTAAATTAGTATTGATCCGAAACGATCTTCATAGTACAAACGAATCGCAGTACAAAATTTTCCTGAGATATATACAGTACTTTTCAATCAAGTGAAGTTTTTTAGCATAGGTCTTTGACCTGCGGATTGTGCGGTCAAAGACCTACGCTAAACGGCATCGGGTCACACCTATTTGAAAAACGCTAAAAGCAATTCTATTGCTTTGCCTGACCAACTAAAGACCAAGGAGCTATAGATGAAATCCCTAATAACAAAATATTCGTGTGCATTTTTCCTGATGTTCATGCTTTTGACATTCATATTGCCAACTGCAAAGTTTGCCGATTCCGGTACCTCTAGACCCACTGCACCGGAAGCAAAAGATATTAATGCACGTCCGCAGGCGGATTATGCGAATTTACCGCTGAGCTTTGAAACCAATGTTGGGCAAAGTGATCAACAGGTGCGCTTTCTCTCTCGCAACAGCGGCTACAACCTTTTCCTCA
>JANMSG010001004.1:0-13999 GCA_031389065.1 Acidobacteriota bacterium
GGCCAAGACCCTGTGAAGCTGATGCAGAAGTATCCCGGACGATTCCTTTCGCTTCATCTAAAAGATATTCGCAAGGATGTAATCGGTGATCATTCAGGTGATTTCAAAGATGAAGATGGCAGACCGATGGGGCAAGGGAAAACAAACTGGCTCCAGGTTTTAAGAGCAGCGCGTAAAGAAGGTGTCAGGTGGTACATCATCGAAGACGAAACCGCCAGCGTATGGAAGTCCATCCCCGAGAGCCTGCGGTATCTTGAGACCGTAAGATTTTGAAGCTCCAAATGTCATAACCTAACTCGTGCAAAACCAGTGTAGGAAATTACCAGAGTTGGAAGCCTGGGATTTACAAACTCGGCTTTTTGACTTTGCCGGATAATCCTCTGTAAACTATGATGCTTTAACGCTGAGCTCATCCCTTGATTCGTATTCTTAAGAATGAAAACCAAGTAGGAGAAGATGGGGAAATTATCCAAGTTAAAATTCGGCAAGATTCAAAATGCTTTAGTCAACAACGAGGAAGATGCACCAATTCGCGCCGAATTATACAGCGTTGAACGGCTCGAACAATTTGCGAAAACGCTTGCCGCCGAACAAATAGAGGTCGCCCAACCGAAACGATTTCGCAAATTACTGCCGCGCCTTGAAGACAACGGGCGCGTTCTCGTCAACGCATATCGCTCGCTTGCCGACGCCATTCGCAATGAAAGCACCATCTCTCCTGCGGCTGAATGGCTGATTGATAATTTTCATATCGTCGAAGAACAACTGCGCGAAATTCAGGAAGATTTACCACAAGGCTACTACCGCGAACTGCCGAAACTCGCACAAGGCGATTTTGCAGGCTATCCACGCATTTACGCCGTTGGGCTTATGCTCATCGCTCATACAGACAGTCGGCTTGAGGTCGAAACGCTGGAAAGATTTCTTCGCGCTTATCAACTAATCACGCCGCTGACCATCGGCGAATTGTGGGCGGTTGCCATTACTTTGCGGCTTGCGCTGGTGGAAAATCTGCGCCGGTTAGCCTCGCGCATCGTCACCTCCCGCAAAGAACGCGAGGAAGCAGACGCGCTTGCCGATCAGTTGATTGAGTTAGCCGCCAGGCAACCGGATGAATTACTGCCTTTTATGGTGAAACGTTTGGGCAAGCGCAAAAAATTCGGTCAGGCTTTTATCGCTCAGATTACCCGCCAACTCCGTGAACAAGACCCGTCCATCGCTCCAGCCTTTGAATGGTTGGAAAACCAACTGCAAAAACAGGGCGAAAGCACAGAGCAAATCATGCAGGCGGAATATCAACGGCAGGCTGCCATGCAAGTTACCGTCGGCAATATTATTACGAGTATGCGTCTGCTTTCGACGCTTGACTGGCGCGACTTTTTTGAGAGTGTCAGCCTGATTGACCCGCTTTTGAATACTGATCCGGCAAAAGTCTATGCGGAAATGAATTTTTTAACCCGCAATCGTTACCGCGAAATTGTCGAGCGTATCGCCAAACGCACGAACCATGATGAGTTGGAAGTCGCAGCGCGGGTCATCGAATTTGCCCGTCAGGCGCAACGAAGGAATCCGGCGGATCCGCGCTATTCGCACGTCGGTTATTATTTGATAGATGACGGGCTTGTTGAACTGGAAAAAGAATTCCGCTATCGTCCGCGCATTTCCGAATATTACAGACGCTTTCTATTGAAACATCCTACAACAATCTATCTCGGAATATTGACGTTTTTGACTGTGTTAATTCTCGTTTTGCTGCTTTCTACCGCTTCATATTTTGGTTTGGGGGTGCCTTTGCTAATCGCTTTCGCCTTGCTTTCATTGATTCCGGCAAGCGATTTAGCCTTGAGCGTTTTGAACTGGGATTTCACACGGCTGATTGCTCCGCGCTTGCTTCCGCAAATGAACACGGCTGCGGCTCTTCCTGAAGATGTACAAACAATGGTTGTGATTCCAACCATTTTGACAAGCCCGACAGTTATCGAAGAACTGTTGGAAAAATTGGAAGTTTATTACCTTGCCAATCAAGACGAAAATATCTATTTCGCTTTGATTGGCGATTTTGCTGATGCGCCAACAGAAGAGATGCCGCAAGACTCGGCAATTTTGGATGCGGCACTTGGCACAATCAAAGACTTAAACGAAAGACATCAAAAAAACGGCAAGCAAAAATTTCATCTTTTTCATCGCCGCCGCCAATGGAATGAAAGGGAAGGGAAGTGGATGGGTTGGGAACGTAAGCGCGGCAAACTTCAAGAATTTAATCGCTTGTTGCGCGGCGCAAAAGACACGAGTTTCGTAATTGCCACGGCAGGTGAGGAATTTCTTTCGCGAATCCGTTATGTCATCACGCTCGATTCCGACACCCAATTGCCGCGTGATGCGGCACGCAAGCTCATAGGCATTGCGACACACCCGCTGAACCGTCCGCACTTTGACACCAAATTACAGCGCGTGACCAAAGGCTACGGCATTTTGCAACCGAGGGTCAGCATCTCTTTAACCAGTGCCTCGCGTTCCCGTTTTGCGCGGATTTTCTCTGGCAACACAGGCTTTGACCCTTATACGACCGCTACTTCAGACATTTATCAAGACCTTTTCGGCGAAGGCAGTTTTACCGGCAAAGGATTCTACGATGTAGATGCTTTCGAGGCGGCGCTGAAAGGGCGTGTGCCGGAAAATGCAATCCTGAGCCACGACCTTTTTGAAGGACTATATGCGCGTTGCGGTTTAGTCACGGACATCGAACTGCTCGACGATTTTCCGACGCATTACGACAGTTTTGCTGTTCGTTCCCATCGTTGGGTGCGCGGCGACTGGCAGATTGCACGCTGGATTTTCCCTTGGGTTAAAGATGCGGACGGACGGACTGTGCGAAATCGTCTGCCGCTGATCTCGCGGTGGAAAATTCTCGATAATCTGCGGCGCAGTCTGGTTGCACCAACGGTTTTTTTGTGGCTTCTTGCAGTTTGGACAATGATGCCTGGTTCGCCGTTTCTGTGGACGCTTTTTATTATTCTTGAGCTGGCTTTTCCGGTCTATGCTCACTTGAATACCAATCTCCTGACGCATCCACGCGG
Source organism: Acidobacteriota bacterium (assembly GCA_031389065.1). Classification (GTDB taxonomy): domain Bacteria; phylum Acidobacteriota; class Blastocatellia; order UBA7656; family UBA7656; genus JACQDB01. The sequence goes on from JANMSG010001004.1 coordinate 3,078, forward strand.
CGTTGCCTGGACCAGCCATTTTTTGAGTTTGTGGGGCGATTTCTGCAACAATGCCATACAAGTCGCGTTCTCAATCGTCTGCCTTGCAAATCAAGCTTGGATAAAAACCGACGCCATCACGCGCACGCTTTACCGGAAACTCATTTCGCGTAAACATCTCCTCGAATGGACGACAGCAGCTCAATCCGAGAGAGAAAACCCGCACGACCTGGCTGCGTTTTTGCGTTTTATGTGGATGGCGATGGGCTTGTCGGTGGCGAGTTTTACTTTAATTTTCTGGCTGCGCCCGAATGCTCTGCCGGTTGCCGCGCCTTTCCTTCTGGCTTGGTTGCTCTCGCCTTTCGTGGCTTTTCGCCTCAGTCGTCCATGGATCATCGAACGCCTTCCTTTATCAGAAAACGACATAAAAATGGCTCGAATGATTGCGCGGCGCACCTGGCGGTTTTTTGAAACCTTTGTCGGCGATGAAGATAACTGGCTGCCGCCAGACAATTACCAAGAAAACCCGCAGCCGAAAATTGCCCATCGCACTTCGCCAACCAATATCGGATTGCTTCTGCTTTCGACGGTTACGGCGCGCGATTTTGGTTACATCGGCACGCTTGAACTGAGCGAAAGACTCGGTCTTACGTTTGCCACACTCGAAAAACTCGAAAAGTTTCGCGGACAGTTCCTCAACTGGTATGACACGCAGACCCTCGAAGGGCTCGCGCCCCGCTATATTTCAACAGTTGATAGCGGCAATCTTGCCGGACATCTACTGGCAGTTAAACAAGCGATTCGTGAAATCCCTGACAGTAAGTTGTACGACCAGCGCCTGCTGGCTGGCTTAGCCGACACTGTCGAAATGATGCGCGAAGAAGCGCTGCAGGTCAGCGTCGTTCGCCAGCGCACCGGAGCCGTTACCATCAAACAATTGCGTGACGAGGTTGAGGCCTGCGTGCAATTGCTAACCATCCAACCGCGTGAAACCCCTGATGCCTGGCTGGCTTTACTGGAATCTCTCCTTGGACATATAGAAGTGATAACCGACATCGCCGGAGCCTTGGCGCAAGAACATGGCAACGCGCATTTCGATGAATTGCGATTTTGGTCGGCTGGCTTATCGCATCAAATCCGCACCTTTCGACGCGACATCGAAACTTTTATTCCCTGGAAAGAGACAGACTTTTCTCATTTGGCAGCCATCATCAGGCGCGACCTCCCCGATAGAGAGCAGGAATGGCGGGAACTCACGGATTTATTCACTCTTTTCCCGTCGCTGTCGCAACTTCCCGAATTGTATGACACGTTGATTTTGCGGCTTTTGAGCATGAGCGAGGAAATCAAGCGCTGCCAGACGGCTGAAAAGGATTGCACGGCGACATTGAATGCTTTGGAAATCATCACGGCGAAGGTAAAAAAAGCCGCGCAGTCGGCTGCCAGAACGCTTGCGGATTTGAGTTCGCTTGCCCTGCGCAGTGAGGAAATTGTCGAGGAGATGGATTTTACCTTTCTGCTTGACGAAGAACGCCAGGTTTTTTCCATAGGCTATAGCGTTGATAATGAAAAGCGCGATAAATCTTTTTACGATTTGCTGGCTTCCGAAGCACGGCTGGGTAGTTTTGTCGCCATTGCCAAAGGTGAAGTTGGGCAGGAGCATTGGTTTCGGCTGGGTCGCTCGCTCACACCGGTCAACCGGAGCCGCGCGCTGATTTCCTGGACGGCAACCATGTTCGAGTATCTGATGCCGATTCTGGTCATGCGCGATTATGACGAAACGCTTCTCCATCAAACCTATCAAGCGATTGTGGCGCGGCAAATCGAATATGGTGCAAAACACAAAGTTCCATGGGGGATTTCCGAATCGGCTTACAACGCCCGCGACTTGCAGCTCAATTACCAATATGGAGCATTCGGCGTACCGGGACTTGGCCTCAAACGCGGTTTGAGTCAGGATCTGGTGGTTGCGCCGTACGCAACGGCACTTGCCGCGCTGATTTCACCACGCGCTGCCATCGAGAACTTTCACGTTTTGGTAAAGCAAGGCGCGCTCGCCCGCTTTGGCTTTTACGAAGCCATTGATTACACGCCCGAACGTCTCCCGCCAAACCAGGAATGCGCGGTTATACAGGCTTTTATGGCGCATCATCAGGGAATGATTCTGGTGGCGCTCAATAATCTCGTGCATTCCGATATTATGCAGAAGCGTTTTCACGCCGAACCGCTTGTCCAAGCCACCGAACTGTTACTGCAAGAGAGGGTTCCGCGAGGGGTTCCCGCGTCGCATCCACGCGCTGAAGAGGTTTTGTCGAGCCGTGTGGTGCGACAGCTTTCCGGGCGTGTCACAAGGATTTTCGATACCCCGCATCTGCCAACACCGCGTACACAAATTTTGTCCAACGGGGCCTATTCAGTGATGGTGACAACCTCCGGCGCAGGATATTCCATCTGTGACGGGCTTGCCGTGACGCGCTGGCGCGAAGATGTAACTTGCGACGATTGGGGCGGATTTATTTATCTGCGCGATATCGTAAGCGGGGCGGTCTGGTCAAGCGGCTACCAACCCGTAGGGCGTGAACCGAAATTTTACGAAGTTGCATTCTCGGAAGACAAGGCGGTTTTTCTGCGCCGCGATGACAACATCGCTACGCGCACAGAGATTATCGTTTCGCCCGAAGACAATGCCGAAATCCGGCGGATTTCAATAACCAATCGTTCATCGCGAGTGCGTGAAATTGAAGTAACCAGTTACGCAGAAGTCGTCTTAGCGCCGCCCAACGCAGATGCAGCGCATCCGGCATTCAGCAATCTATTTATCGAAACCGAGTTTAATGCCGCCGAAAATTCTCTGATCGCCAAACGTCGTCCACGCGCCCAAAAAGATAAACCGATTTGGGCTGTGCATACGATTGCGACGGCTGGCGAAACCATAGGCGCTGTGCAGTATGAAACCGATCGCGCACGTTTCCTGGGACGCGGACACGACGCTTCTGCGCCGCTTGCGGTGATGGAAGACCGCCCGCTTTCCAATACCGTGGGAGCCGTGCTTGACCCGATTTTTTCTCTGCGGCGACGTCTTCGCATTCAACCGCACGAAACCGTCGCCATCTCGTTTTCGACCGCCGTGGCTCATTCCTATGCAGAAGCCTTACGGCTGGCTGATAAGTATCACGATGTCAGCATCTTTGAACGCGAAGCCGCACTTGCCTGGACACGTTCTCAAGTCGAGATGCGTTATCTAAACATTGACCCGGAGAATGCCTACCTTTTTCAGAGGCTTGCCGCCCGTATACTCTATTCCGATTCTTCTCTGCGCCCGCGCCCGCAAGTGCTTGCCCTGAATACCAAAGCGCAGTCCGATTTATGGGCATATGGCATCGGCGGCGATTTGCCCATCGTTCTTGTGCGCATCAATCGTAGCGAAGATTTACCGCAGATACGGCAACTTCTGAACGCTCACGAATATCTCCGTCAGAAAGGTTTGGTATTTGATTTAGTAATTTTGAATGACCATCCGCCAAGTTATATCCAGGCGTTGCAAGATGAAATATTACTGCTTGTCCGCACGAGCGGCGAATCTAATTTCCTGGATAAAAACGGCGGTATTTTTCTCAAGCGTGCCGACCAGATGTCTGAGGCTGATCGCATTTTGCTGCACACGGTGGCGCGGGCAGTAATCGTCACGGAACGCGGCGATTTCGAAGACCAACTGGTGCGCAGACCAATGGAAACAGATCTGCCGAACGATTTTGTTGCTCGAAATCCTGCACGTTTCTATCCCTCACCGATGACCGCATCACCCGATTTGACTTTCTTCAACGGACTGGGCGGTTTTAATCAGGCAGGAAAAGAATATGTAACGATTTTGGGCGAAGGACAATGGACACCTGCGCCCTGGCTCAATGTCATTGCCAACGATAAAGCTTTCGGCTTTCAAGTTTCGGAAACCGGCGCGGGCTTTACGTGGGCGGTTAACAGCCGCGAAAACCGCCTTACGCCCTGGTCAAACGATATGGTCAGCGACCCGCCAGGCGAAGTCATTTATCTGCGCGATGAAGAATCCGGCACAACCTGGACGCCAACACCGCTCCCCATCCGCGATGCCGATCCTTATACGATTAAACACGGGCAAGGCTACACGATTTTTGAACATCTAAGCCACGGCATCGCGCAGGAACTGCTGATGTTCGTGCCGCTTGATGCGCCTGTCAAAATTTCGCTATTGCGCCTTCATAACCGAACCAACCGCAAGCGGAAATTGTCTGTCACAAGCTACAACGAACTGGTGTTGGGCAATAACCGCGAGCGTTCCGCGCCGTACATCATAACCGAAACCGGTCTGGCAAAGAGCAGCATTTTGGCGCGTAATCCGTATAACAACGAGTTTGCCGGACGCTGCGCTTTTGTTGCAACGAGCGCCGAAATTACTTCATTAACCTGCGACCGTAAAGAATTTCTAGGAAGAAACGGACATCTGAAACGACCGGCGGCATTGCGGCGCGAGAAATTATCCGGGCGTAGCGGAGCCGGACTTGACCCCTGCGCGGCTTTACAAACCATTATCGAGCTGGAGCCGGATGAGACACGCGAAATCGCCTTTTTAATTGGCGAAAGCGAATCAAAGGAAGAAGCGCTACAAGTCATTTCGCGGTTTCGCCAACTTCCAGCTGTCATGGAAGCTCTTGAGCGCGTCTTGACATATTGGGACGAATTGCTTGGCGCGGTGGAAGTTCGCACACCGGACGCGGCATTAAATACCATTGTGAATCGTTGGCTGTTGTATCAATCGCTGGCTTGCCGCGTCTGGGCGCGTTCGGCCTTTTATCAATCAGGTGGGGCTTACGGTTTTCGCGACCAATTGCAGGATGTGATGTCGCTGGTTTATACGAAACCGGAAATTGTGCGTGAACAAATCCTTCGCGCAGCGGCCCGTCAATTCAAAGAAGGCGATGTCCAGCATTGGTGGCATCCGCCAACCGGACGCGGTGTCCGCACGCGCTTTTCCGACGATTTATTATGGTTGCCGTTTGTGACGAATTTTTATATCAAAGTGACGGGCGATCAAGCAGTGCTTGACGAAATCGTGCCGTTTATCGAAGCTCCGCTATTGAATGAAGGCGAAGACGAATCCTATACGCAACCGACTGTGTCACTGGAAGCGGCGAGTATTTTTGAGCATTGCGCGCGCACGCTTGACCGCAGTTTGGCGGTTGGCAAACATGGTTTGCCCTTGATGGGGTCGGGCGATTGGAACGACGGAATGAGCAGTGTCGGCAATGAAGGGACAGGCGAAAGTGTCTGGGTCGGCTGGTTTTTGCTCAACACACTGGCGGATTTTGCGCCGTTTTGCAGCGCACGGAAAGAAGAGATACGTCAACAAAAATATCTCCAACACATTGAAGATTTGAAAATCGCACTCAATGAAAATGCCTGGGACGGCGACTGGTATCGGCGGGCTTATTTCGATGACGGCACACCACTCGGTTCTGCGGAAAATGAAGAGTGCCGGATTGATTCCATCGCCCAGTCTTGGAGCGTCATCTCTGGCGGTGCCAATCCGCAACAGGCAGCGCGGGCAATGGCTTCGGTTGATGAATATCTGATTCGGCGCGGCGATGGCATCGTTTTATTGTTCACGCCGCCTTTTGACAAAAGTGCGCTCGAACCTGGTTATATCAAAGGCTATGTGCCGGGGGTACGCGAAAATGGCGGACAATATACCCATGCGGCGCTTTGGACGCTGATTGCGTTTGCGATGCTTGGCGATGGTGACCGGGCGGGCGAACTTTTCGCCTTACTCAATCCAATCAGTCACGCCTCAACACGTGCCGGATTGCACAAATACAAAGTTGAGCCCTATGTTGCAGCGGGCGATGTTTATGCCGAATCAACACACGTTGGCCGCGGCGGTTGGACCTGGTACACGGGTTCGGCTGGTTGGATGTATCGCGCTGTGCTCGAATCCATGCTCGGCTTTCATTTGCAAGGCGAATTCCTCCACCTTGATCCTTGTATCCCACGTAGCTGGCGCGAGTTTGAGATTACTTATCGTAGAGGTGAAACCATCTATAATATCAAAGTCGAAAATCCTTTAGGCGTAAATCGGGGCGTAGTTGAAATTCGTCTAAACGATAATCGCTTAGCGGATAACAAAATCCCGCTTGCCGCCGACGGACAAACACATCAGGTTCTGGTTACGCTGGGCAATCAATGAGCGCCGAGCCGAAGGGCGATTACGATTTAGAAGCGACGGCTGCTTCTGCGATGCATAAAGTTCCTGCTGATATTTTTAGCTGATCATTCGCGTATCAAGCTCATGCGAGAGCCGCTTTTGGCATTGCATTGAAATCGGACGACCTGATTTACCGAGTTCTTGCAATTCGCCGTTTTGTTCTGGATTTACGGTTCTATAGGGTAGCGAAATACAAGGTATGCCACTTGCTTACTCTTATTCAGAGGTATTGATATTAGCAAGGAGTGATCGAGTATGGCAGTAAAGAAAAAAGATGAACCGCAGGGACGTTTAGGCAATCAGGGCTATCAGGAAGGCAATCAGGGACGTGAACATGACAGCCCTCAGGAACAGCAAAAAGATTTGGATGGACAAGCTGGCAAACAAGGCAAGGATGTTGAACCAATCGGCAGCGAAGCGAAAATCAAAGGACATCGGTAAATTTCATATGAGCACAAACCCGCAGGATATACCAAACACAACTTCTAATCCTCTTGATGAGACGACAGAAAAAGACCAGGCAGGAAACCCTGTGCCGGAGATCTTGAAAGAGCAAGTCGGCGAAGAGTTGAAAGAAGACAACATCTGAGTTGTCGTAGTGGCGAGTTGATATTTAGCCTTCCTGAATCATCGGCGGAGGGTGGTTAAGGTAGCGTAGACTGTCTAGTCTGCGCAGGTCTTGCGCCGAGAATGACTTGGAAAGCCAGCGGGTGATTGTTTCCATCAACCGCAGACTAGACAGTCTACGGTACATTTTTTCACTCTCTAAGGGTTTGTTTATTCGCCGTCAAAAGCAGTGATTCTTAAGGTTTTACAGGCTGTTTGGTTGACTGCTTTTTGCTCTCTGCTTCTTCCGGTTTGACTGATTGCCCTTTAACTTTTTTCTTCTTTTCGGCGTCCTGCTTTTTGACTCTTTCAACCTCTTCCAAACAAGACGCGGCGAGCGCCAGAACTGCCAAGGCGCGTTGTGATTTGTCTTCCAGGCTTCTGGCTCTCCACAAGGCGCCTTCAAAATCCATCGGTGCAAGCAAGCGGAAAACGGTTTCTAAATTAAAACCTTCGACTTGGTGGCTATAAGTAGCACTGAATTGCTTGCCTTGGATATACTGATGGCTGAATGCTGTAGAGAAATCGGGCTTGTCAATTTTGTTGATAGTTTTCACGGCTTCTGACATCACGTCAAAGGCGCGTGTTTTGTCGAGCTTCACGTAAAGTTGAACTACGCCAAGAAGGGTTCGCGCTCTTTCATTGGTGCTTGGCGCTTTGTAGGCAAACTCCAGCACGTCTTCTAAAATCTCTTTGGCGCGCAACTTCTCTTCCTCTTTCTTCAAAGCGGCGGCCGCCATTTCATAAGCCAGATAAGCGCGAAAATCCAATTGTTCAATGTTCTTTGCAAGCTGCGAAGCTTCAAAAAATTGCCCGTCTTTTATGGCTTTTTGCGTTCCTTTGAAGTAGATGGTATTAAGAAGTTGATTGCGCAAGCTCTCGTCATCAATCTTTCGGGCAAGACCAATCATATCTTCTACACTGACTTCATCCGAAGCGCGAAGGATTGCATACCCCATCGTCCTCACGCGCTCCACAGGATTGGTCTCGCGTTCAGCCTCTTCGGAAGATCTAGTGAATGCGGCTTTTCCAAATACTATCCTTTCTTTGATTTCTGCTTCAATTCCAGTTTTTCCATAATTTGCATAAAAGGGAGACAGGATTTCAACCCGTTCCCTTGTGTCTTCATCGAGCGAAGCATTGAGGTAAGTCTTCATTTCTAAAATGCGAGCGACGTAAGCGGGTTGGTACTGCAATGCGAGAGTTTCAAGGTGATCGAATGCCGCGAGTAGATGCGCTGATTCAGGCAACTTCATAAGGCTGTCGATTGGTTGCTCTGGCATTCGCAAGTTCGTTTCGGCGCGACGAACTATAGTTTCAATGAAAAGGCGTTGCAGCATCGGAGTTGGTGAAATGTTCGATGGCACCGTGTGTAAACTCAGCAGCACTTCCGCATCAAGCCCTAGACTACGATCTTTAACGAAAGGGTAGGAAGATAAATATAGGAATTCGACTATTGGCGCGTTGGCATAAACTTTCAGGGCCTCCAGGTAGAGTTGATCTGCTATTGCCTGATTGACTCCCGCAAGAGCATACAAAGCTCGCGGAAGAATTGTTGAAAGGGGATTACTGAACGTACTTCGTATCAGAGAAGCAGCCGTTGCAGGATCAACAGTTGTAACAGAGATAGCAAAATTTAGAATTTTATCCTGTACTTGACTAAGAGTAACATCGGATGGGTGCCTCTTTGTTTCGCCGGTTTTTTGTTCAGACTGTTTTTTAGTTCCTTTTACAATGCGGTCTGCCAGACGCTTCACCCAGACCGGATCATGTTTCGCGATGGCCTGCATCACAACGAAACGTTGATCCCAGATTATCACCAATCCCTCTTCAATCTTTTTCTCATTTCCCATTTCTTGAAATACTTTTTCGGCGAGGTCAAAAGCTTCTGCGAAGATTTTTCGCGCCGCAGATGGTCGAGCATTCCATAGCACGTCTCCAGCGCGAATCATCACAGCAATCTGTTGCTGCGGCCAGTCAAGCATAGAGACTTCTTCAACCTGTTTTTCGGCAAGCAAAACGGCGCGTTCTTCGTCGCAAACTTGTTTCTGTGCTTGTTGGGCTTGAGTTGTAGTGGAAGGAAAGAAGAAATATGCGAGCGCAAATAAGAGAAGATGTAGGAAACGAAAAGCCTTCATCGCAAACCTCCTGGCTGAGCCGGAGTAATCGTGCATCTGAATGGAGAGATTTCGTGAAGGGCGAGTTGCAGTTCTCGCCCTTTCGATTCACTTAACGCGGAAGGCTCTCAAAGGTTGCCTCTTTTACGTTCCGCTACAATGTAGTCGCAGGCTCTGGCGGTTAAAGCCATCATTGTAAGTGTAGGATTTTGACAGCCCATCGAAACAAAAGAGGCGCCGTCTGTGACGAATAGATTCTTCACATCCCAACTCTGATTGAATTTATTTAACACAGACGTCTTCGGATCATTGCCCATTCGCGCCGTGCCTACTTCGTGAATCGCCAGTCCAGGCGTGGCAATAAACGGATTGGCGTATTGAACTTGGAACTTCGCTGCATCAGCCATCTCTCTGAGCGCTGCCAGTGAATCTTTCGCCATCTCGCGCTCGTTGTCCGAATGTGTGCAATCAATATGCGCTACGGGAATGCCCCAGGCGTCTTTCTTTTCTTTATTGATGGTGACGGTATTTTCTTTACGCGGCAGCATCTCGCCGAAGGCACCCATCCAGAATGGCGGCGCGTCTTTCTCTTCGCGCACCATCTTTTTATAAGCCGCGCCAAAGCCCGGAATCATGTTCATTGTTGTAGGCAACATGGTGCGTTGAACGGAAGCCTGTATGCCATAACCGCGAATGAATTTCGATTGTTTATCGCTGCCTACATTTCTGAATTTCGGAATATAGACGCCATTGTTGCGCCCATCTTCGAAATTATAAGGATACTTTGCGGCGTCGGGAACCAGCCCGACCAGGCTCACAGAGTAGGTGTGATCCATCAAATAATGCCCCAACACGCCGGATGAATTGCCTACGCCGGCTGGATGTTGGCGGCTTGCACTGTTGAGTAACAGGCGAGTGGATTCGATCGTCGAAGCGCAAAGCACGACGACTTTGCCAAAGACTTCGTGGGCTTTTCTGGTGCGTTGGTCAATAAATGCTACGCCTTTGGCTTTGCCTGTATTGGTGTCCATGATGAGATGGCTGGCTACGGAGTGCGGGCGCAGAGTCATTCGTCCTGTCTTTGCGGCTGCTGGAAGTGTAGAGCCTGGACTGCTGAAATAGGAGTGTGTCGTGCAACCGCGTTCACAATGACCGCACCAGTGGCAGGCGGCGCGCCCTTTATGATTTTGCGTAAGAATCGCCGAACGACCGATGGTGATGCGGCGGTCTTTCCATTTCTTTTCAACAGCCGTTTTGAGCATCCACTCGCCGCAAGTCAGCTTCATCGGCGGCAAAAATTTCCCGTCGGGGAGTTGTTCAAGCCCTTCCTTCGAACCGCTGATGCCGACGAAATCTTCAACCTTGTCGTAATACGGGGCAAGATCGGCGTGAGAGATGGGCCAGTCTTCACCGTAGCCGTCGCGGCTTGCGGCTTTGAATTCGTAATCGCTCAAACGGTACGATTGGCGACCCCACATAATCGTGCGTCCGCCGACTTGACGACCGCGAATCCAATCGAAAGGTCTTTTGTCGGGCGTGGTGTAGGGATTGTCTATATCATCAACGAAAAACTGATGCCCGAATTCATCGGAGGCATAACATTTGGATTGAATGGGTTGGCGTTTAAAAATTTCGCGCGGGCTGACTGTACCTCTGTACGGCACTTCGTAGGGCCACTTGTGTTCAGTGAATTCTTTCAAGGGGTCAATCTTGCGCCCCGCTTCCAAGACAATCACTCGCATACCTTTTTCCGCAAGTTCTTTGGCAGCCCAACCACCTGTTGCGCCCGAGCCAACGATGATTGCGTCGTAGATTATTTGTTTAGCCATACTTTTCCTCTTTCCATCTTACTGAAGATGAGCAGCGGCTCTCTGCTCGTCTGTTGTTTTGTTGCTGATCATGTAAATCTGCGAGTCATCATAAAACATCGGCGCACAAAAGGCAAAAACCTTGCGCCAATTGCGGCTGCGCAAATCAGAACAGGG
>JANMSG010001027.1:0-4044 GCA_031389065.1 Acidobacteriota bacterium
AGCCAAGAAATCGTTGTTGACAGTAATTACTGTTCACACTATACTCGGCTTTGTATGACAGAGAAGCTGAAGTCGCTAAAGCATAAAAAGTTTATCGGGGCGGTTGAATTCGCCGATGAAGCGGCACGTCTGGTTGGGCAATTCGTGCCCAGACAAGAGCGCGGCAGTGTCACAGAAGTCCCGGACGAGCGCATGATTCGTTATTACGTTACCGAAGGATTGATCTCTGCACCGGAAGGCAGACAAGGCGCGTCGGCAATTTATGGCTACACCCACCTCCTGCAATTGCTCGCCGTCAAACGTCTGCAAGCCGAACATCTGCCGATAAAAAAAATTCGCGACATGGTTGAAGGTAAAACCGCGAACGCGCTGGAACAGATTTTAGAAAGCGCAAACACCAACACGGCGCGAAAGAATTCTGCGATGCTCTATCTGGAATCGCTCATTAAGCCGAAGCTTGCGAAAGCCTCTGCGACACTGGCCGCCGCGCCTTCCGCGTCTTTGAACGCTGCAAAGAGCGCCTGGGCGCGCATTGAAATCGAAGACGGACTCGAACTCCATGTCCGTGAAGATTACCAACTCGCTGGAGACCTGCGCGAACGGCAACGTCTGGCGCGCACCATCTTGAATGAATTGGACAAACAAAGAAAGTGAGAGTGTACCTTGAAGAATAAACCTCAAATCGAATTGATAATGGAACGTCCGCTCCTGGCGGCGGGAAAAGAGCTGACGACGGATTTGCTGATTCGCATCACGCCGCCTGACCTCTCAGCAGAGATCAAACGCCCGCACTTGAACTTGAGTATCGTGCTGGATCGTTCGGGCAGCATGGAAGGCGAGAAGATGGCTGAAGCGCGACAGGCAGCGGCCTATTGCGTTGATCAACTGCTGCCGCAAGATCGCATCAGCGTGGTTATCTTCGACGACGTAATTGAGTTGATCGTGCCCAGCCAGACCGTGGAAAACAAAGAAGCGATAAAGGAGCGCTTGAAAAACATCAGCGCCCGAAACTCTACGGCTTTGCATCAGGCTTGGGTAACGGGCGGCATGGAAGTGAGCAGGTATTTAACCGAGAAAGCGATCAATCGCGCCCTGTTGATAACCGACGGATTGGCAAATGTCGGAGAGACCAACACCGACCGCATCGTCTCGCAAGCCGCAGAACTTGCGGCGCGCGGCGTGACTACTTCGACCATAGGCATCGGCAGAGATTTCAACGAAGACCTGCTTATTCCTATGGCTGAGGCGGGACGCGGCAATGCCTGGCACGTCGAGAAACCTTCCGACATGGAGCGCATCTTTGCAACCGAGATGGAAGGCTTGATCGCGCAGTTGGCAGACACCGTTAGTTTAGGGTTAACGCCCGCAGACGGCGTCAAGGTTCAAGATGTGCTCAATGATTTCGAGGTCACACATACGGGTCGCTACAAACTGCCGAACTTGCGCGCAGGCTCTGTGATTGATGTGGTTGTGCGTTTGAAATCGCCCGCCAAATCCGCAGGGCAGCGTTATACACTATTCGATGTTCGACTGGCGTGGAATCCGCAAGGCGCGTCAAGCAAAGAGAGAGAAGTGTTCTCCGAAAGCCTGACGGTTGAATACGCCGAGGCGAGCGCGGTCGAAAATTTGCCGATTGACGAGAGAGTAGCAAAGGCTGTGCAAATTCTAATGACGGCACGAGCCCGGCGCGAAGCCATGGAGCACCTAGACAGAGGCGATGTTGTGGGAGCTACAGCAGTGGTAACGGGAACGCTGCAACAGATGGCAATGGCTTGCGCGCCTATGATGCAGGACGAGGAAGTGCAGGAGCAGATGCGTATGCTCACTGATCTGGAAGCTGATTTAGGAACTCAGCAAGACCCCAGCCTGACGCGCAAGAAGATGTCCTATCAAAGCTACAGTCTGCGGCGACAGAGCAAACCCTTGAAGCGAAGTTGAAGCGTGTCGAGTTGGATTTGCCGCAAAGCCACGACAAATTCAAGGACAGATAAAATATCAGCAAAGTATGCGAAGAGGATGAATGAAACTCTTCGCGTACTTTTGTTTTAAATCCATATCGCCTCAGGCGCTGATTCGCTCGATTGTTGCAGTCCGTCCAGCTTAACTCTACACTTCCATAGGCATTTTCCAGCGCTTTGCCGATAGCCCGCTTTTTCGTCTCAGGTAACGCGCCACTTTCATCAATGAGGAGAGAACCGTTGGACAGCCAATTCACTAGCCGCACTGCACTCGTGCGTATTCTACAAAACGCTTTTTCCGGAGAGCTTGCGGCGGCTTACGCCTACAGAGGTCACTGGAAATCTTTGAAGAAGGGCGAGGAAATCCGCGGCATTCAAAAAATAGAGAATGAAGAATGGCATCACCGTGAAAAAGTTGGAGATATACTGGCAACCTTAGACGCTCGACCCAGTAAAACCAAAGAGATAAAAATGCAAATCATTGGTAGAACGATAGGTTTTGCTTGCCATCTCATAGGCTGGTTTCTGCCTATGTATTTTGCTGGCAGACTGGAGAGCCAGAACATCAAAGAGTACGCAGATGCAGCCCTTCATGCCAACCAACTCGGTCTCAAAGACTATGAAAACGACTTGCTGTTGATGTCGGCTGTTGAGCGGGAACACGAAATCTTCTTTTTCAATGTCATCGCCAATCATAAGCTTCTGCCTTTCATGCGGCGGATTTTCAATTGGGGATGGCCCGATAAAATTGTCCAGCAAAAAGGCGAATTGGAAGAACCACCGCAGGCAATTTCATAGTTCCAATTCATAGTTTCAAGTTCGCTGCTTCAGGAATCGCTGACAGCCACCTGATTTCATCGCGTGTTGTGCTGGCCATTTTCCTTTATACCAATAAATCCTGATTGCAAAATCCTGGACAATGGTTTCTATGCTCTGCCCGCTCAAGCGAATCATTGGTCTCGTTGTTTGGTGGTGTCCTAAAGATGTGGTGTTTTCTAAGAAGGCGCGGAGCGGGTGAGAGCATAAAGCCCAGTGCGCAGCGCTGGGTGTTGGGGTAGTCGCCAAACTATCGCCCGTTTCACGGGCGATAGATTGGCGAAACCAAAGGTCTATCACCCGCTTCGCGGGCTCGCGATTGTGCTGCGCCTCGGTCCACGGGCTAACACCCCGTGGCTTTATGCTTGCGCCCGCTTCGCGGGCTGTCAAAGAACAACACAAGATTAGGACACTACCCGCTGTTTCTTATCCGTTGTCCTTTTTAAGGCGTGTGCTACAATGCTAATTCGTTCGATCAAGCAGTAGGGCAGGGAATAAGTGGATGGCTCAAAAAAATGTTACTGGTGGATTGGTAGATAACCTCTATGAAGATCAAATTGCCTCTATCAATGAGGTCAGAAGCAAACAAGTCAACGCTATCTATATCGCTTGCGCAATTTTTGGATTCCCCACTCTACTCGCCTCTGTGTACCGCGCCAAACACTTTGGCTTTCAATCCGTGATGTATGTTCATATAGGGATTTACTTGATCACCTTGATCATGGTGGCGTTGCGTCACCACTTATCCTTTCAAACGCGCACCTACACTCTTCTTACTCTCCTATTTGTACTCGGAACCGGCGGGATTTATACCTGGGGTTTGATGGGAATGGGCATTCCCTTCCTTATGTCTTGCTGTGTGATCAGCACTGTGTTGTATGGCTCTCGTGCAGGTATTTTCACGACTCTTCTCGGCGTGCTTATCGTTGCCATCTTCGGACTGGCGGTAAGCACAGGGAGACACGCTTTCGGGTTTGATGTAAACGCCTATTCAGTCAGTTACAGTACATGGTTGCTGGCAATCGGCGGAACTGCTTTATTCACTTCCATCATCGTGGTTACTTCCGGACAACTCTATAACTCGTTGATGGCTTCCATTCGCGACTTGAGCAAACGCACAGCGACCTTGCAGCAAACCAACGAGGAATTAAAAAGTGAGATCACCAAGCGCAAGCAGATTGAAGATGAATTGAGAAATTATGAAGAGCAACTCGAAGAGATGGTTGATCAACGCACCAAAGAGTTACAACTCGCTTTAGCGAATGTCAAC
>JANMSG010001055.1:0-2867 GCA_031389065.1 Acidobacteriota bacterium
CTGAAGTCCGTCCGCCATTGCGTACAGCACTAACTGCGCGTCGGCGTCGTCTTTGAATAATTTGTTTACCTTCTGAAGCATGTCCCTAGCGATGGCCTCACGCTCGGGCGTCACGTATTGGGCAGCTTCAATGCCTTCGTCCTGCTCCTGCTCTTCCATCTCGTCCAGTTCCGCAAATCGGTCGACCGGCGACCGTTTCGCCGACTTGGATACGCTGTTGGCGATGCTGCGCATTGCGCGGAACAGAAACGGCACGAGCAACACATCGCGAGGGCAGAGACGAGTTCCTGCCAAAGCCCGAACAAGCGCCTCCTGCAGCAGCCCGTTGGGGTCGTCAAATCCATTGATTTCACTTAGAAATTTGGCTGCCTTCAGCAGCCGCGCCTTATCTGCTGGTTTCAGCGCCTCGATGGCCGATCGCATCTCTGCGATGGAAAGCACGTCGTTTCCTGCGTCATCGGGCAAGTCGTCTTGCACGCTACCTCCCTGCCTACTCTTGCTCCACCGCCCCACATTGCGGACATCGTTTGAAAAATATATCTCGATTGTCCGCTTGGGCGTGTCCGCGGAGCCTTTAAGGATGTAGGCCGCGATTTCCAAGACCAATCTACCAAGTTATCGGTCGAAACGGAGCAAGGCAGCGCGGGGCTACGGGGCGGAAATGTAAGGCGATTGGGATGGATGCACAAGCCAAGCAGATGTTGCAGGACGTGGGCAGCCAGCTCGACGCCAATGTGTTTCCGAGAGTCAAAAACGGGGGGTTCGTCATGCCCAGCGAACTGCCGCGACCTCCACAATCTGTGGGTTTGGAGAAACACGATGTCGAACGACAAGAAGGACCAGAACGGAAGCGGTCAGCATGGGAACCAGGGCCACGGCGGGGGGAATCCCGGCAGCGGAAATGGGGACCACGGCAACCATGGGAACCAGGAGCACGATCAGGGGCGGCCGGTGAAGCCGCACCGCTCATCGGCGCAGCAGGTCGGGCAGCGTACGGACAAGAACTAAGTGCGCTGCAGAAAATCTACCCCGGCGTCCAGCTGTGGGAGCAGGAGCAGGGCGTGTGGGTACTCGTGGAAAGCGGTCTCTTCCCCGGGTTGCGCCAGCATGCCGTGTTCTTGGTAGGCGTCTCGTACCTACGAGCCGCCGTTCGCAGCTGGGCGTTCTGGGGAGATCCGCTCGCCGCCCCGTCATGGATCGGCCCCCGCCACACCAACTTTCCCGATGGCTCGATCTGCGCCTTCGAGCCCACCGACGGGACGTGGTCGTTCGGCGAACCGCTGGTCAATCTCTTGGACTTGTACACCCTATGGGCGGTCCGTCACCTGCACCTACTAGTTTTCGGACGCTGGCCTGGACCACAGGCAGTCCACATGCCGTATGAACGGGTGCTGGAGCTCCATGCCGACGAGCATTGCGGCTGCGGCGAGAGCAACCGTAGGTACGGAGAATGCTGCCGCGGAAAGGACCTGACCCGAAACAGGATCAAGGACGCGGTCGAGTTCCTATTCTGGTCGGGTGGCGTACTGCGTTCGCCACCGGCACCCGTAGAGCGCTTCGTGCGCGATAGGCAAGGTGTTGAGGCTCTTGCCGATTGGCTTCACCGTTAGCTATCACGTCTCGCTTGCCCCTTGGCGGCCCGATTTTCCGGGCTTGCCTAAGCCGCAGCAAAAGCTTCTTTGAGGACGGCTTGAAGAAGATGGGCGGCATGGATACGGGAGTGCGCGATCTCCGCTTCCAGCGCACGGCAGGTTGTCATCAGCGCTTCCACCCGCTCAACGATGGCGGCTTGTTCGGCGACGGGTGGGAGAGGGATGGGCTTCTTGAACAGGTCCCCACGCGTCACGTTGTTCATCGAGGTAGATTTGCCGGTGCTCAATCCGTCGAAGAATGCTTTGGCATGCGCCGAGTCGTTATGTAAGGCAATGTATTCTTGGCTGACATCATCCATTAGACGGACGCGAATCGTCTTGTCCGATAAAAGTAGGTTTCGACCACATTCGCGGACTAGGGCGCATTTTCCAGCGAGACCCTTTGAGCCGCTAGCTCGACAAAAGATGAGGTCGCCGATCGCAATCTGTGCTGACGTATCGCCCGGCGCTTCGGTCCGCAGGAACTTGTTCTCGCGCTCTACGAAATTCCCGGACGTGACAGCACTCGTCTTGATGACGCCCCATTCCTGACCAGTAACTTCGCGATCGTCACACTTGAAGCTACTTCCTGCCTCATAGGCTCTTATCACCTTGCCAAACCGGCACCACTTCCATCCTTTGGGAATCTCAAAGGGAATTTCGTCGACAGTAATTTTTGGCGGGAGCAAATCGGCGCGAAGCTTCTTGGCAGCAATGAGGTGCGCTTTTTCGGCCTGGATGCGGCGAAGGAGCTGACTCGCGGGCTCCACATCTGGGTGGGTGGCGCGCCAGTCGGCGGTCAGCTTGCCCTGAATCGCTTCCTGCAGGATGGCTTGCTTGAGCTTAGCGAGGAGGGATTCCTGTCGGGTGATTTCACGCTGAGCGGTCCCAATCCGTGAGCGGCCCTTGTTGATTTGCTTAATGAGTTGATGCTGCTCCGTGAGCGGCGGGAGATTGACCTGGTAGTTCAGGAAGAACTCTTCCTCGACACGTTTGCGATTCGTGTTGCCGCGACTAGCTCTAATGCAGGCGTCCAGAAATATTGGCGACTGGAGGAATACGTTGAAGAAGTCCCGCTCGACCTCATGCTCGTTGATGTCGAATGCGAGAAAGTCGTTGGTCACAATTGCGCCCTCTAGCTCTTCCGGGATGATGCCAAACGCGCCATTGCGCGCATCAATTCGACTCAGGATGAACTGGCCTGCGGATACGGCGAATTGGTTTTTGGTACCAATT
>JANMSG010001098.1:0-5422 GCA_031389065.1 Acidobacteriota bacterium
GAACAGGAATGTCCGCGCTCCTATCGCTCTCAAAATTTATTTCCGCGTACTGCGTGTTTTCGGCAAGCTAACAAGATTGGCGATCAAACGATAGGCGCCTGGCACTCCGTTCGGTAATTGGCGAAACCAGGCATACGCCGTGTAAACATACAGACCGCGCCCGTATTCGGCGATCACTTCTCCGCCCTGCTTGTCTGCTTCGCCTTGATCGTGTGATGCCATCAAGGGCTTGAAACGCGAATCCCATTCAATCAGAAAATAGGCACCGCGCTCTTGCGTCCAGCCTTCAAAATCGCGCTCGGTAATTTTATTCGGAAAGTTGAAAAGCGCATGTGTCGGCTCAAGAATTGTAACTTTAGCGTTTTCATCCGTGACGCGCTCAAAACCTTGCTGCGGCATCTTCACAGGGTAAGGTGCAAAGTTGCCTCTCGCATATTCGCCCTTGTTGTATTGCACAATGAGTGTGCCACCGTTCTTGACATAATCGAGCAAGCGCGAGTTATTCGCTACGACATCGGGGCGCACTTCATAGACGCGAATGCCCGTGACAATGGTGTCGTAACGGCTGAGGTCGGCGGTGGCCAATTCGCTCGAATCAATGGTATGAACATTCACACCTAAACGAGACAGCGCGTTTGCGAAATCATCACCAGCGCCTTCTATAAAGCCGACTTTTAAATTCGGCGCGACTTTTACATCCAGTTCCTGTGCGCGAGCCGAAGCAGCGCGGCTGATGAATCGCGGTTCGATGTGCGGATAAGAGACCACTTGATAGCCTTGCCGATATTCGAGGTTCTCAATTTTCGCTACCGCAGAAATCATTTTCTCAGATTCGCTTGAACTCGGCGTGGCTTTGATTTTGAAATTGAAATTTGCGCGCTCGCCTACACGTTTCAAATCAAACTCGACTTGGGCAGGTGTGACCGACCAGCCTTTAGGAGCCTCAAGTATCAGGTTTCCCTTCGAACCTGCTTTTGCGTTGTTCAAAACCGAAACCGTGACTTCGCGTTCAACAGGAGTTTTCGAAAACGGAAAGACCAGAAGATTTGGAGTGATGCTTACAGCAACAGCAGGAGTGACTTTCAAATCGCGCCTGATTTCGCCTAAAGCTTTGTCGGCAAAACGATACTGCGCTTCTTTGTAGAGAGTGACTTTTTGTCCGGCGATTTCAAGCTCGACTTTTGCGATAAGAGGCTGTGGGGCTTGCGGCTCAATGCCTGTGCTGCCACTTCCGGGTACAAAAAAATCTCCTTGGCGCGGATTCTTGAGCCAATGACTTTGTGTGTATTCAGCATCTTTGGCAACTGTGACTTTGAAATTGAACTGACTGCTGCCCGATTCTGTTCGCCCAATCTCACTTACTTTTCCTTTTTCAATTGTCCAGTCTTTCGGATGTAATAATTCGACATTCGGATTTTCTAAACGCGGTACCTTAAAGCCTCCTGGATATAAAATAAGAGAACTCGTATTTAGATAAACACTCACTGTTATATTGAAAGCCTGTCCGGGCGTAACAATCTCATCATCCGATAAACAATCAATGACGACGCGTTCGGCTTTCACCAAAGCGTCAATAAAATCCGCCTCTTTTTGCTTGAGAAGAAAGTCCGTGTCGTATCGTTCAGATTCGTTCAAGCCCAAATTCACTAAGGAATTGCGAATTTCGTGGAGTTTTTTCAATCCTTGTGTAAGTATCGACGTCAGTGGGGAAACCTGATTTTGGTGCGCGTAATCGGCTGCCCGCTGAACTTCAGCCAGTTCCTTTTTCAATTTTGGCGCAGCCTGTCCTGCGAAATCGGCAATGCCTAAAAGACTCACATCTATGCCGTCGAACATATCATGCTCGTTTTCGATTGCGCCGACAGAACTATCTGCAACTTTATAGAAAGAGTATCGCGGACCTTTCAGTTGAAGCGCGCCTTGATCTTGCGAACGGTGTTGACTGCGACCCTGCATAGCGATTTCGTAGTAGCTGCGACCAAAGAGCGGGTCAAACTCCCCTGTACTAATAGAAATCACGCCCTTCTCTTTAGACGGTTCGGTTCTTGGTTGTTGGAAAGTTCCAGCCCTGATGAATAATTTCTTCGCTTTCCAGGGCTTCAGACCTTCGGCAATCTGTTCTGGAAACCTTGTAGGGTCTGCGGCATCTTTGTAAGCGATTGGGGTGAGGTAACCCGAAGCTTGATGATGACCGTGACCATCGTTTGGTGTTCCGGTGAAGACTGGAGCGATCACCAGCGGTCGGAATGTACGAATCACCCGCACCATATCGCGCAGCAATTCTTCTTGATTCCACTTGCTCAAAGTCTCTTCGCGAGTCTTGCTGAAGCCAAACTCATATGCGCGTGTGAAAAATTGTTGCGCTCCATCAATCTTTCGTGCGGCAAGCAATTCTTCGGTGCGAATGACTCCCAACGCCTCGTACAATTCGGGCCCGATTAAATTCTGTCCGCCATCGCCTCGCGTCAACGACAGATAAGCGGTTCGCGCTTGTCTGCCGCGAGCCATAAAGCTGAGCAAGCCGCTGTCTTCATCATCGGGATGCGCGCCTGTATGCAAAATGCTTGCGATGGTTCCGAGCTTGCGAATCGCTTCACCCAGAGCAATCGCATCAGGCCTGTCACTGTTTGCGGCTTGCGCAACATTTTCAAGTCGCGGGATCACGCTGAAACTTACAAAGAGAAGCAAAAGAATTGCGGCGATTGATTTCCGAAATGTATTGTAGGTTGTCACTTTCAAGCTCCTGTCACAAATGATGAAGATGTTGTATCGCCTTTGTTGACTTGTAGCAAGCGAAACCATAAAATGTGCGCGCTTGATATTCCTGAACGGAGACATTTGATGCTGGAAAAACCAGAAGACGACGACGATACACGACTGGAATTTTGGGGCAGTTGGAACCGCCTATACCTCTTCCTCATCGTTTATGGAATCCTTCAAATTGTCGTTCTCTATTTTTTCACACGGGCTTTTAATCACTCATAATGCGAACCACTGACTGGATAATTTTCGTGTTGTATCTTGGCGGCACCATCGCTATCGGTATGTGGAATAGCCGCGAAGGTAAAGACATCGAAAGCTATTACCTGGGCAATCGCAGTCTTCCCTGGTGGGCTGTGGGCTTGTCTGTAATGGCTACACAAGCAAGCGCGATCACCTTCATAGGCACCACCGGACAAGCCTTCAACGATGGAATGCGATTCCTGCAAGTCTATTTGCCTTTGCCAATCGTAGTCGTGGTTCTCTGCATCAGCTTCGTTCCTTTCTTCTATCGGGCGAAAGTGTACACCGCCTACGAATACCTCGAGCGGCGTTTCGATACGAAGACGCGGGCATTGACCAGCTTTCTTTTTCAATGCTCTCGCGGGATGTCCGTAGGAATTATCGTCTATGCGCCATCGGTCGTGCTATCAGTCATCTTCGGCTGGGATGAAATGTCAACCATTTTATTGATGGGATTGACAACGGTCGTTTATACGACATTCGGCGGCGTTAAAGCCGTTGTCTGGACAGATACCATGCAGATGCTCTTGATGTTTGTCGGCGTTTTCGTGGGCATCTATCTCGTCATCAATGGTTTGCCGCAAGGTGTAGGGCTATCCGATGCGGTTTACCTGGGTAGCGTAGCGAAACATTGGAACGCCATTGATTTATCTATGAACTTGAATGACCGCTATACGCTGTTATCCGGTTTGCTTGGCGGTTTCTTCTTGATGCTCTCTTATTTCGGCTGCGACCAGAGCCAGGTGCAGCGCTACATCACTGCCAGGTCATTGAAAGAAAGCCGTATGTCACTTGTGATGACGGCGATTTTGAAAGTGCCTATGCAGTTTTTGATTCTGGCAACAGGCGTTTTGCTCTTTGTCTTTTATCAATTCGAACGTCCGCCGGTTTTCTTCAATTCCGCAGAAGTCACGCGCGTTGAACAGACGGATGCCAAAGATAAATTCCAAACGGTTCAAAAAGAATTTGACTCGGCGTTCGAGCAACGCAAAACGCTTGGCACACAATTGCTCGAAGCGCGCAAAGGTGGTGACGCTGCCGAAATATCCGGGTTGCTTGAGCAATACCAAACGGCAAGCAAACAGGTCGAAGACAAGCGCAAGGAGGCTGCAAAAATTGTCAATTCTGTTTCCAGTACGCCAAGCAACGACGTCAATTATGTCTATCCGAGTTTCTTGATCAAGTATGTTCCGGTGGGGATGCTTGGCTTGATGATTTCGGTAATATTCGCTGCGGCTATGTCTTCAATTTCAGCCGAGATTGCGGCGTTGTCGAGCGCCTCCATGATTGATTTTTACAGGCGCTACTTCAAGAAAGAAGCTTCGGACCTCCATTACCTGCGTGCCAGTCAAGCGACTACACTTTTCTGGGGAATCTTTGCAACATTCATTGCGACTTACGCGGGACGTTGGGGAACCTCTTTGATAGAGACGGTCAACAAAGTCGGTTCGCACTTTTACGGGCCCATTCTGGGCGTCTTTGTGCTTGGCTTTCTGGTTAAGAAAGCCAACGGACACGGGGCATTTTGGGGAGTTTTATTAGGAATGGCGTCGGTGATGTATGTCAGTTGGATGACAGATATTTCGTGGCTTTATTACAATGTAATCGGGCCTATCGTTGTACTTATCACAGGCACCATCATCAGTTTGTTGACGACGAAAGCACAAGAGAAAAACGAGTCGGAGCCGAGCTAAGCTCAACTCTCAGTTCCGTATTTTGCGGTGGCAAAATTTACGAAAGGTTGATTAAAAGCTAAAAAAACGACGGTAGATCAGATGGGTCAATTGACCAATCAACTCAAAAGGCTACGATCTATACTGCCCTGTGACAAAAGAGCGCCCAAACATTAGTATATGTTTCGGCGCTCTTTGATAAGCGATTCCATGAAAGCAATTATTGACTGATTCTATTGGGTTGTTGTTGCTGATTGCCTACCGACTGTCGTATTGGGAAAAAACTGCCGCCGCAACCCTGGCGGAGCCTTTTTTCAAGGCCGCGAACACTCTGCTCAGCCTGGCCTTTGTTTCGTCGGTCTTCCAAGGCCTGTCTGGAATTCTCACCAGCGGAAACGGCAAGTTTGGTGACTTGCCGACTTCAGAGTTGAACCTAGGCTTTGTAGGTTTCTGTGCGGCCATGCTGGTCGTCAGCCTTGTAGCATTCGGCATGACTCGTCACCGCGATTGGCGTCGCTGGTATTTGGTCACCTCGTTGGCCGAGGGGGCGGTAACATTGTACGCAGTCCACACGTTGATCGACCTCAGTCCGTGGCAACAAATCGAACTGTTTGCCGTCTTGGCGGGCTTTGTATTGCTCGTTATTGGGCACATGGGTTGGTATCGCGAACAAGAGCGTGAGAGCGACGTGGTCAGCACGAGCCTGATGATCGGCGCAGGGCTGGCAACCTGTCCGTTGGCGATTG
>JANMSG010001149.1:0-2507 GCA_031389065.1 Acidobacteriota bacterium
TCAGAACCGCCTGCGGTAGCGGGCAGGTTGACGGATGCAAGAACCCGCCCACTACCGCAGGCGGTTCTGACTTTTCGTCAATAAGCCCCCTTTAACTTTCTGTTCACGTCTTGTTCACAATATTGTAACGTGACTCTGTTATGTTGCTTGCTTCGATTTTCAATCTGCACAAATCACATCTCTTGGAGGATTGCCCCGAATGGTTAAGAAAAAGCTCAACTGGCCACTTGCCCTCATCACCTCGTTACTTCTATTCGCAAGTTTTTGCGTGATGGCGATTGGTCAAGTAGATGTATTGGATAGACCTGTGAACGTATTTGAAAGAGTCGCAACCTACGATGTCACAGGCATAGTCGCCGAAATTGTCACAGCAACACCCGATGGAAAGACGCTGATTTATACGGACGCTACATCAAAAGAGGTTGGCTTCGTCAACATCAGTGACCCTGCCGCACCGGTTGAAATTGGCAAGCGCACAGTGAACGGAGAACCAACATCCGTTGCGGTCACGCCCGACGGCAAGTGGGCACTGGTTTGCGTAGCAGGCTCTCCTAATCAACTTGTAGTCCTCTCAACGAGCGACCGCACCATCACCACCACGATAAATCTGGGTGGACAGCCCGATTCCATCGCAATCAGTTCAGACGGCCGCTTCGGCGCAATCGCTATCGAGAACGAGCGCGACGAAAGTGTCAACGGTGGTGCCATGCCGCAAGCGCCCGCGGGTTTTTTGACCATCGTTGATTTAGTTGGCGCGCCCAATCAATGGCAGACGCGCAATGTCACACTAACCGGAATCGCCAATCGCTTTCCTGAAGACCCGGAGCCGGAGTTCGTTGACATCAATACCGCGAATCAATGCGCGGTCACTCTGCAAGAGAACAACCACATCGCGATTGTTGACCTGGCGAGCGGCAATTTGATTTCGCATTTTTCAGCCGGAACCACAACCCACGCGGCAGATGTCGTAAGAGATATGGACATCGCCTTTACGGGTGCAATAAATAATGCCCGCCGCGAGCCCGATGCAATCGTCTGGACTCCGCTAGGTCGCCTGGTTACTGCAAACGAAGGCGACTACACCGTCGGATTAAGGGCTGGCGAGTTTGTCGGTGGTCGTGACTTCACAATTTTTTCTCCGCAAGGCGCAGTAATTTTTGAACCGGGCGCAGAGCTTGAGCAGATAGCTGTCGAGCATGGACACTACCCTGAGGCGCGTTCCAACTCAAAAGGGGCTGAATTTGAAGGCGCTGAAATCGGCGTTTATAACGGCGTGACCTTCTTATTTATAGGCTCCGAGCGCGGTCACTTCGTTGCCGTCTATCGTATGGATGACGAAACCAACCCAACCTTTGTGCAGGTACTGCCAACGGGTGCCGAGCCTGAAGGGTTGCTTGCCATTGCGCAACGCAACCTCTTTGTCACAGCCAATGAACTGGCTGGCACCATCTCCATCTTTCGCGGGACATCTTTCCTGGCCAATCCCTATCCTCAAGTTGTATCGAGCGTCGTCTCTTGGAGCGCGCTTTCGGGCATCACAGCTGTCGGCAATCGAACGCTTTATGCGGTGGCTGACAGCGCTTTTCGACCAAGCCGCATACACAAGATCGAATTGGGCAATCCTTCATGGGTCACCGAAACCATTCGCGTGCGCGGTAACTATGACCTGGAAGGAATTTCAGCAAGCAAGAACGGAGGATTTTGGGCAGTAAGCGAAGGCGCTGGCAATGCCGGTGGCACAGGATTAACCAAGAATCTTCTGCTTTATATCAACCCGGATGGCTCGATTGGCAGAGAGTATGAACTGCCTGCCGAAATCAACGCCAGGCAGGTGCAATTCGGCTATGAAGGTGTTGCGACGAATTCCAATGAGTCGCAAGTCTATGTCGCGTTCCAGCGCGAGTGGGGCGATGATCCTGCGGGCTTTGTGAAAATCGGTCGCTTTACGCCAAACACTGGCGAGTGGCGTTTTTATCATTACCCGATTGACCCAGCGCCTGCTGTGGCGGGTGCCTGGGTAGGACTCTCTGAAATTGTGCGCATCAACAACACAACCTTCGCAGTGATTGAGAGAGACAATCAGCAACGGAAGAGAGCGCAAGTCAAACGCATCTATAGTTTTTCCATCGCCGGACTCGAACCTGTTGCGGCGGGCGCAACTCCGCCAAGGCTTACCAAGACTCTGGTACGCGACCTGCTTACCCAGGACAATTGGCTACTGGAAAAAGTAGAAGGACTGGCGCGCACAAAATCAGGCAATTGGATTGTGGTCAGCGACAATGACGGAGTCGGGGAGACCCGCCTGTTGAAGTTAGGAAAAATTCTGGAGTAGGGGCGACCCTATGTGGTCGCCCTATGTGGTTGCTGTTTGAATGGTCTTTGATTGCAACGTAGGGGCGACCCTGTGTGACATTGGTGTCAAGTTAAGCCGTCCCAGATCATCTGATTTTGAGTCTCCCGTTCTCGATGTCTCTTGCGCTTGGCTTTCACTAAGCCCAACAATTTCG
>JANMSG010000032.1:0-6935 GCA_031389065.1 Acidobacteriota bacterium
TGTTGAGAGGTCGTCCAGGATATAAACTTCATCGCCTCTTTCCAGATAGCGTTCCGATAAATGCGAGCCGATGAATCCCGCCCCACCTGTGATTAAAACTTTCATTCGTTATTATCCTTTGTTTGTTTTTGAACAAGCAGTCAGAACCGCCTGCTAGCGCAGGCGGTTCTGACTGAAATCTTTACGCTTTCAAGCTTACTTCGACTTTTTGATTTGCGACAGAAGCGACGCCCAAAAGATTGCGATACAAATTTTCCACATCACTCACCAATCGCTCTTTCGACAATTTTGCTTGGACAAAAGCTCGACCTCGCTCTCCCATCACTCGGCGAACATCTTGTCGCTCAATTAAAAATTGTAAAGCGCAGGCAAAGCTATGCGAGTCTTTACGGGCGACCGTTACGCCGTGTTGCCAGATTGAAAAATCACCGCCAGAGGATTCGAGCCCGCCCATTAAGTCAACAACGCCACCGACTTCTGTGGCTACGATGGCGCGCCCGCAACGCATCGCTTCAATCAAAGTGAGGGGCGTTCCTTCATTCAAAGAGGTGAGCGCGACAATGTCTAAATCCGAATATAAGGAGGCTGCGTCTCTGCGAAAACCTGTGAAGATAACTTTATCCGCGATTCCCGATTTTTCAGCCAGCCATTGTAAATCCTGGCGCAGATGCCCGTCGCCAATGATGACAAAACGAAATCGCGCGCGCTGCTCCATTTTCGCCAAGCGCGCCGCCGCTTCCAGAAATAAAGCATGATTTTTCACTTCGCACAATCGCCCGACAATCCCTATAACCAATTCATCCTCGGCAATGGCGTATTCAGTACGCAACCCGCCATGCGGTTCTGTGATCTCGTCCAAATCTATGCCCAGCGGAATCACTTGAAACTTATAGCGCTCTTTAATTCCGAGAATTTCGGAAATCTCTTTTCGTTGTTGCTCACTGATGGCGATGATTCGATCTGTGCAAAACCTCCCCAGCAGGCTTTCAATCACAATAAAGATTCGCGTCTTCCACGCATCGTAGTAACTGTGAAAAATATGCCCGTGAAAGGTATGCACAACTTTGCATTGACGCGGACGCAACCAGAGCGCTGATAGCGTGAGCCATTTATAAATCATCGCTGCGACGCGACCCGCTGCACCAGCTTTCGCTTTGTGGGTATGAATGATTTGTGGCTTCAGTGTAAAAAACATTCGCAAGAGTTTCGCGATCACCAGAATGTCGCGCAGACCTAGCTCGCGGCTCATCTCTTTGACGATGACAGGCTCCACGCCCGAGTCTGCGGCGAAGTAACTCATATCGCCTTCGCCATCGGGCACAACGCCTGTGATGAGCGTCGTTTGGAATTCATCACCGTTCAAGCCCGCGCTCAACCATGTAACATGTTTTGCCGGACCACCAATGTTGAGCCTGTCAATAATGCGTACAACACGAATCGGATTCATCATCAATCATTAAACTTGCGGCACAGTTAATCTATAAACTCGCGGTGCCACAATTCGAGCATGAGCAAGTTCCAGAGCTTGAAACCATGGTCGGCTTTACGCTCAAGATGTTCGGAAACTAAGTGGCGAATTTGCTCCGGTTGAAAATAGAATCGCTTCGCCGCCTGCTCCGATAACAGTGCGTCTGTAAGCAAACTTCGCAAAGACGAGCGGAACCATTCGCCAACCGGAACGCCAAACCCCATCTTGCGACGTTCGATATTTTCAGCGGGTAACATTTCAGGAAAGGCGCGTTTCAAAAGATACTTTGCCTGTTTGCCTTTCAGTTTCAAATCAACAGGGAGGCGCGCGGCAAACTCCATGACTTCCTGATCTAAGAAAGGCGAGCGCGCTTCCAAACTGTTCGCCATCGAGGTGATGTCAACTTTCACCAGTAAATCATATGGCAGGTAGGATTCTACATCCACAGACATCGCGGCATCTATGGCTTCCAGGTCACGCGCTTTTTCAAACAACGATGCCAGCCAACTTTGCGGACGCGAACCATTCAATTGCGCCTGAAAATCACTGGAATAGATTTGCTGTTTTTCTTCTTCGCGCAGAAAGCCTACCCAATGCCCGTAACGCTCTGCCATAGGTTTTGTGGCGACTGCCAGAAATCGCTTTGCCTGTCGCAGGCGATTTTTCGGATTGATCGAATCGGGCAAAACTCTATGAAGCGTTCCCGCAGAAAAAGCAAAGCCCGGAAAACGATTCGCCCGTTCAGCGATTCGATTGCCGAGGTAACGTTCGTAACCGGCAAAGCTTTCGTCGCCACCATCGCCATTGAGCGCAACTGTTACACTCTGGCGCGTCTCTTGCGAAACATAAAAAGTCGGAATCGCCGAAGAGTCCGCGTAGGGTTCTCCGTAATGACGAACCAGTTTGGGGAGTATGGCCAGAGCGTCGGCTTTGACGATAAATTCGTGATGCTCGGTTTGCCATAGATTGGCGATGCGGCGAGCGTGTTCGGTTTCATTATAAGCCGCTTCTTCAAAGCCTATGGAAAAGGTTTTCACGGGCTTGTTTGACAGCTGCGCCATCAAACCAACGATGATGCTCGAATCAATGCCGCCGGAAAGAAAGGCACCAAGAGGCACATCAGAAATCATTCTGAGGCGCACCGCTTCGGTCAATTTCTCGCGCAAGGCTTCAATCGCTTCCGTCTCATTGATGCGCATCTTCGGCGCGTAGTCGAGCGACCAATAACGCTCAAGGTGAATGTCAAAGTCTGCCTCTTTCAAATCAAGCGTCAGGTAATGCGCGGGCGGCAATTTGAAAATATTTTTGAACGCGGTATACGGCGCCGGAACATAGCCCCAGGACAGATACGAATCAATCGCCGAAGGATTTACTTCACGCCGGATCGATTTATCAGCAAGCAAACCTTGCAGTTCGGATGCGAATAGAAATCGTTTGCCAAATTGCCCGTAAAACAAAGGTTTTTTGCCCACGCGGTCACGCGCGAGAAAGAGGCGACGGTTGCGCGTATCCCAAATCGCAAAGGCGAACATGCCGCGCAGACGCTTTAAACAATCAACGCCCCACTCTTCGTACGCGTTGACGATGACTTCTGTGTCCGTCCGAGTTTGAAATTGGTAACCGAGTTGTTCAAGCTCCTGGCGTAGAGCTTGAAAGTTATAAATCTCACCATTAAAAGTAATCCAGATTTTGCCGCTTTGACCAGAAAGCGGATTGCGCCCCGCTGCTGAAAGATCAATGATTGCAAGGCGGCGATGACCGAGAGCGCAATATTCGTCATTCCATACGCCCGAATCATCCGGCCCGCGATGTTTGAGCGCGTCAATCATCTGATGGATTGGTTGCGCTGAAAGTTCTGTTGAAACGATTCCTGCAATGCCACACATATAGAAATCAATCTTCCGAATCGCTCTGCAAGGTATGGGGGAGGGAAACATCCGTTTGCGTAGGATACGTTTGATCCGGCAAATCGTTTCGCGTCTTGCCGAATATCAATTCGTAATCATCTGAAGTCAAATTACGGCGCTTTTTTGCAGGAACACCAGCGAACAAAGAGTAGCTCTCATGGTGCGCCCCGGTCACCACAGAACCAAGTCCGACGATGCAACAATCGGGAATCTTTGCGCCCGGAGCCATGCGAATTTCCGAGCCGACATAACAATGATTGCCGATCTCTACGGGTTTTCCTGTACGACGATTGTGCGTCCAGATCGTTGAATTGCGTCCGCCGAAAATCGAACATCTGCCGATGCTCACCCGGTCCGTGAAATCTATGCGATGCTCTGCCGTCACAACCGAACCGTAGCCTAAATAAAAAGACGGATCAGGTTTATTCGTGCAATCGTTATCCGGTATTGCGTTGATGATGTTCTGACGAATAACCAGAGAGTAATCACCCAAAGAAATTCTATCGCCGCCGCGAAACAGATTCAGCAGCCCTATGATTGCGTGTTCGCCTATCTGTACATCCCCGCATCTTAGAAAAGCTACACCGTGTGAAATGCGCGCATGGTCGGCGATAGCAAGTTTCGCGCAATCCAAAAACGCGATGCCAATCTTTACCTGGTTGCCGATTTTGTAGCCAAAACAGATGCGATAGACAGGTCGCTTCAAAAGGTTGGGCAAGATAGCCGTGATGAGAAGCCCTAGCGTTCGCAGATATTTTTTCATGCACTTACGCAATGTCAGAACAGGGGGCGGTAGCGACTTGGTAGCCATCGCCATACAACCAGGTCGCTACCGCTCCCTGTTCTGACCCGCTAGCGAACCAGGCTGCGCGTTTCCATTTCGGCTGTGGCTGTCGCCACGTTGTCCGTAGCTTTCTGCTCGCGCACCCAGTCAAGCAATTCGGGTATGCCCTGTTCTAAATTGACTTTCGGTTCATATCCCAACAAACGGCGAGCTCGAGAAATATCCGCCACGCAATGTCGTATGTCGCCTTCGCGATATTTGCCGACGATTTCAGGTTCTATATCTTTGCCCAACCCTTCAGCCAACAGGTGTGCCACTTGTTTAATTGAAGTCGCGCGACCTGTGCCAATATTGATTGCCTGGTAATCGGCAGCGTCGGTTTGCATAGCGAGCAAATTCGCTTGCACAATGTCTGTAACGTGCGTGAAGTCCCGCGTCTGTCCGCCGTCTTCAAAAAGCACAGGCGGTTGATTGTTCAACAGGCGCGAAGAGAAGATCGCGCAAACGCCTGTGTAAGGATTCGACAAAGCCTGCCGCGTGCCATAAACATTAAAATAACGCAAAGCAACCGTAGGAATTTTGTAAGCCCGCCCGACCACCAGACAGAGTTGCTCCTGGTCCTGTTTGGTTACCGCATAAACAGAAGTCGGAAATAATGGCTTGTCTTCGCTTGTACCCACAGGCGCAAGCGGCAAACCTGTCTTTTCTGATTCGATTTCCCAACGGCGTTCTGAAAGTTGCGAGGTGGGGCGAATCTGCGGATAGACAACACCTGATTCGTCCTGGCAGGCGCCTTCCCCATAAATTGACATCGAAGAAGCAACGACGATTTTGCGAATCTGCTCGCGCCGTTCGACAAGGGCTTCCAATAACACGGAGGTGCCGAAGGTATTGGCGCGCACGTACTTTTGAATTTCGTACATGGATTGCCCGACGCCGACCTCTGCCGCCTGATGATAGACCACGTCTATGCCTTCAAGCGCCTGCTTGAGTTTCGCCGGGTCGCAGACATCGCCAAAAATAAACTCGGCTTCGGGGTGAAGATTTGTGGGTCGCTCGGCTTCGTGAACTTGCGACACCAGAGCGTCCAACACGCGAACCCTGTGACCTTGCACAATGAGCGCATCAACCAAATGCGAGCCGATGAATCCCGCTCCACCGGTAACTAAAACTTTAAGTCTTTCCATTCACTCACCTTCAATTCTCCTGAATGTACTTTTACGGCTGCCATAATGGCTTCTCTGTTAGATAGATGTATCCAACCTCGTTTATACAATATGAATTGTAACAGCGATCGTGTTAATTTAATCCCGATCCAAAAAATCAGTATCGTTGCAGCCAAAACTAACCACAGGATTGACTTGAGCGCGTGAGGGTTTTCGGTCCAGTAGGAGAACGCCCCCATCTCTATTTTCACGCGCGACACTAACCAGCTAATACGCAGACGCCGGAGATTCAAGTTATAATAATCTTCATAACGCCCATTGGCAATTACATCATCCAAACGCTCAAGATCAGCAATTTGCGGAGGATTCTGGCAATCAACCAGCACTCTATCGCCGGGAGCCAGTTCTGCTTCAGCTACAACATGCGGACTGGTGCCCCAGAGATTTACGCGCTGCGCTCTTATTCCGATTGAATCAGCCAAACAGACAAAGGCGCGCGTAACTTCGCCGCAGTAGCCTTTCCCTGAGCGAAGAGTATCAGCGGCGCTATCTCGTAAAAAAGGGCGATCATCTTGTGGTGCACCCTGGTAAGAAGTATTGGCGTGTAAATAATCCCGGAGTGCAAGTATGCGAGCTCTGTTATCACCTGCTCCAGCTTTTTTAATCACCGCCAACGCCACTGATTCCACATATCGGGCATCGTAATATTGATGAATGCCCTCAACCAAGCTCATTATGAGAGAAACTAAAATGATACTGACGAGTAAAATTCTATTCCATTTTAGTGAAATAACGTATTTTACAAATAGATTTCTCATACAACAGCTTTCTTCGTTCTCCTGTTATTTTGCTCTATAGAGCTTCAAACTCATAGTAAACAAATTAAACGGAGATCATTGCGGAAGGTGGGTTAGAATATTCTTGATCCGGCAAATCGGAGCGTGTGACCTTGCGCGATGAGCACATCAATCAGATGCGAGCTGATGAATCCCGCGCCGCCAGTTGCCAAAGCTTTCAGTCTTTCCATTAATTCATCATTAATCAAAATTGACCTTGCGTTAGAAATTTCCCACCATAATGTTCTTCAAATATATTTGCCTTTGAAATATGCATTCCCCGCACAGACGCAAAGAACACAGAGTTTTCGCAGAGAAAAACCGTAAATCTCTGCGTAATCTTTGCGAACTCTGCCTCTCCGCGATGAATGCACATTTCGCTCATAGACTTTTCACTCATTTTTTACGAATCACCGATTCCAGTATCGAATAGACGCGAGGGGCTTGTGACGTAGCGGAATACTCCGCTTCAACCGTAGCACGTCCTGCGAGTCCTAACCGCTCTCGCAACTCCGCAGATTTCAGCAAGCGCGTCAATTTCTCTATCCATTCGTCTTCTGTGTTTGCTAAGAATCCGTTTTCGTCATTCTGTATGATCTTGGTATTCACGCCTACCGGAGAACAGATGGTCGGAATCCCTAAAGCCATATATTGCAAGGCTTTCAATCCACATTTGCCGCGACTCCATTGATCGTCAGGCAAAGGCATAATGCCTATGTCCAGGGGTCGCAAATCAGCTATCTCTGTTTCTGAACGCCATTGTATAGCTTCAAC
>JANMSG010000074.1:0-13298 GCA_031389065.1 Acidobacteriota bacterium
TCAAAGGGCGCGCCGGGAATGAATCTCTTGGCGCGCCTGATTTTTAGAAATTCGCTTCGGCGGCTACGGTGCAACAGCAAGTTAAGCTTTTCGTTGAATCAATTGATTCACTGAGCTTTCTATCAGTAAGCCATCGCCACCTGAACCTTTTTGATGCTCTCGTCAGTGTAGAGTTGCGAGTGACGGCGCAAAGCATTTGCGGATGACTCAATGATGCCACGTCACAAGGCGTTGGCCGTGGATTCTTTTCGCTCTTTGTCGCTGTCGGCCGCCTAACACACCGTTCACCGGGCACGCGCCCAGAGCGACTCGAAAGCCACAACACCGTGGCGCGCACTTCCTGTGCAATGGATGTTTCGCGCCGCTCCGCGTAAACCGATGCCTAATATTTTGCATCTGCCGTAGCTTGAGGCGGGTTGGAATCGTTTACCTCTTCTATTGTATCTTCAGTTTTTCTTTCAGAGTTGCTTCCAAACTCTCAAACAGTGACCAACTGGGAATCGGCATCTTTTGGACCTGAAGCGCCTCCCCTCCACACTTCACCCAGGGATCGACGTTGAGCCTCCCGGCTTTAAGATCGATGGTATAACGCGTCGTATACGAGCCCAGACTATCCTTCGCCTCAAATAGCCAATGGCCTCCGGGGGTCGACCTAGTAACCGTCCGATTATAGATGCTGGCGTAAAGGGTTCCATCTGTACACGGGGAGAAAGAGATCAATCCTTTCAGAGGAGGTCTAGGCTTTATTCTCTGACCATTCACCAACCAGAGGTTTCCTTCGCCCTGACGGGACTGATCTCCCAAGACATCATTGGGTGCGTGTTCCATCCATCTGGGCATCTTACGTTTACCCTGTATGCAACTGATTACCGAGGCATGCGTGGCACACACCACAGCATGCGGTCTGAATACCCACAGGTAGTACGGATCAACCTCAATGCCGCTGTAATCCCCCCATGGAGTTGGCACATAGCCATCCGTGTTTGATTGGTTAACGTAAATCTCAGATGAAGAGCGCAGGGCTCCATAGATGATGGAATTATAGTGGTCGACACCGCCCAACAGTAAAGACCCCGGCGGCAACCCATCTTTGTCAGGGTCATCAGGTAATGCTGCTGGAGGATGGGTTACAGCTCGAACATTCACCACCCCGGATTTCGTCGCAGGCCACCAGTTTCCCTCCGTCAATTGGTTTTTCGCGTCCAGCTCAAAAAGTTTCACAGAGCCACTGGTCCCACCATCGTGTGCGGCGTAAATGAAGGAGGCTCCCTTATCGCGGGACTTTTTATCCTCGGGAGCCGGGAGCGCCCAGACGTCGGAAAACTTTTCGTCGGAGATACGACGCTGATCAAAAATCCCCACAGGGGACGGGCTAACCCTTCCGTGCTCCAGGTCACCGCCGCCTGTTTGCCAGTGCTCACAAAAAAAGATGTGGTATTGTGGCGTAAGTGAGCGCAGTTCCTCCTTGGGAACGGTGAGTGAGAACCTGTGACCACGCTTGCCATATCCTATAGGTAGATTTTTCCACGAATCAGACTGAATTGCCTTCCGCCCGGTGGCAGCGTACAGGTACTTATCGGTGCCAAGGTGGACAAACAGCCCCCGCCCCTGTGCCACCGGCCTGATCTTATCCAGAACTCGCAGCATCAGTTTGTTACCATCGTTCCATACCTTGGGAAGTGCACGCACGTTGGTTCTCAGCTTAATCAACAAATTGTTGATTTCGTCGAAATCGTGACTGTGTTCCTTGTACATCGGGTTGCTGCTAGAGGCTTCTTTTAACCGTTGCTTCACCAACTGGTCATCGGCCATAGAAGCTAACGCCATATTAGCAATTAGCGAATCGGAATATGTCCGGCAGAAAACGCCTAAGATTTCAGGCCATTTTTCCAGGTCCTGGGTTTTCTCGTCTTTTAGCCATTCTGCTGTCTCCCATTTTTTATACAGCGCGGAGACTTTGTTAAAGCTTTTATCAATTGCGACTATATCATCCCTGAGATCTGTCCGGAAATCCCAGAGGTCGTCCATCGTCTCAAAAGGCTCCTTCAGATGCTTGGGCAATGATTTTTTTACTCTGTAGATCGTTTCCGTATATTCCTCGACGGCATCGCCATCCGCCAGGGCGATCTGGAGCTTCGTCTCTGCGTTGAGACCTCTAATCGCCTCTACAATCTGCTCCTTCAAGGAGGGTTGTTTTGGCCCAAAGTAGGTCAGGAGTTGACCGATTATGGTGAAGACTGCCCCGAGCACCGCGCCAAAAGGGCCGGCAGCCGCAGACAAACTGCCGATCATCTGCGCTCCAGAGGCGCAGATGTCCATGATCGCGGCACTGCCGTTCAGGTAATCGCCGGACTTGAAGGCTGAGGCCGCAGACAACGCAGCCTTTGTCATGTTAGGCAAGTTCTTGTTTATTGCGTCCGTGACGTCCTTCGCATATTTCTTCTGGTCATCCGTTGCTTTTTGGTCGGCCAATGTTTTCACAGCCGCCTCATACTCCTCCTCTATCTTTCTTAACGCAGAATCGTAGTCCATATCGATGCGTTCTCCGGGCTGCTGTAGAATGGCACCCGAGATCAGTGAAACCTGCTCTTTGATTAGTTTGATATTTGGGTCCATATTGCACTCCTTTCAGGGCTCCTGAAGACAGAGCCGTTGTTAAACAAACCATGTTATTGGGATTAATGAGAAAACAGATTCTATGTTATGTAGGCACGAAATCCAAGAAAACCTTGAGCTTCGGCGAACTGTCTTGATTTTTATCATCAGCTTGTCAAGACCGTTTGCCGTTAGCTTACCCTTACCGGTTTCAAGCCTGTTCGCCTAAGAGCCGAAGACGATAATAGAATCGCCGCGGCGCGTCCAAGTGCCTTCGTCGTTTCTCGCCGAAGCGGATAAGGGTTCGGAAACCTCCCGCTGAAATCTGGGAAGTCTGCGAAACCGCTGAGGGAATCGGCGCGAATCGATAGGAAGCCGGCGCGCAGTGGTAGAGATGATCGGGCCAGTCTGTTGTTCGACGCGTTTCATAACCAGATTGCCAACCGAAGAGAGTGCAGCCCGGCCCAGGTTCTCGCCCGAAGTGGCCTTTTTCACGAAAGACATCACGTCCGCCGAGAACGGAGACTTCGGCAGCAGGCGCCCGCCTCCAGCTATGATGGAATCCTGAATGCTCCGGCCCTTCATCAGCGACACCCCCGAGTCAAACGCCGCCCTCGCGATGGGACCACCTGGCAACTGGGAACGCATGGTGTTTAATGCCGCCTGGCTGAAGTTCTCTCCTTTTGCGATACGGGTGGCCAGGTCGAAGCCAGTTTTAGCAAGGGCTCCGCCCGGAAGGGCATTGCGTGCCCCAGCGATGAGAGCATCAGTGATTCGCTCTCCGGCCGCAAGAGCATTTGCAGCTCCAAGCGCAGCGGCCACGCCGGTGCCTAGCCCGGGTACAAATGGCGCCACGATGGCGGCAAATCGTAGGCTCTCGCGGATGTCACCTATTGCACCTTGGGCACCACTCTTGGCGGCCTTAAACACGTTTTGACCGCGAGCAACCCCGCCGGCCGTATCCACAGCAAACCGCATCGCGGGAGACGATGCCAGCGATCGCGCAGCACCCTGAAATACATTCTTTCCACTCGCTGCGGCGGATAGCGCTCCTATGCCAGCGCGGATGGCAAAACCCAGCGGCAGGTGCGCAAGTCCGCTGGTCAAGACCGAGACCGGTACGATCTTGCTCACCGTACGGATGCCTCGACCCACGGCCTTGGCGGTGCGGCCGACCGTCTTCGCAGCTCTAGAGGCGGCACGGGAAACCCTCTTTGCTATGGAACCGAGGAAGTAGTCTAATTCTTCGTCTGTCGCGTGATAGAGCGGGTATTCGAAACTGAGAATCCCTTCGTTGAGCAAGTCGTCGGACTCATAGATCTCTGAGAGAATGCCCTGCCGACCATAGTGTGTTTCAAAGTTATTGTTCATGCTTTGCAGTTAGGCAAACAGGATGCCGCGTTAAACCTTTATGTTCGTCGCGCTCCGCCGAAAGGGATTTCGCCGTGAATTGTCGTAACCGAGCCGACTTGCTATGAACCATTCACAGCAAAGGGCGGATCGAACTTCGGCGAGACACCACTTCGAAGCCGGGAACGAAGGCAGATCATTATTCGGTCCCATTTTTCACCTTGGTCTATTAAGTTGACATCCCCTTTGATCGTTCCCCTGCTCTGCGAATCTTTTTTCGCTGAATGAATAGCTCATCGGCGCCGCGCCGAAATCATCTTCGCACACCGCATCGAAATCTCAATAACTTAGCGTGGCAACGCAATTGCCTATATAGGGGCGCGGAACGCAACCGAGCAATCCGCAAATACTGCTTCGCAAGGAGGCCCTTTATGTATCCGCAGTATGAATCAGGCTATGAGGCATTTGAGTCCGAACAATTCGAATTCGCGTTCGAGGATGAGGCCGAGGTTTATGGCGAAACAGAAAGCCCCTTTACTGAGGCCGAGGAGATGGAGCTTGCCATGGAGCTGCTTGAAATCTCCAGCGAGGCCGAGCTCGATCAATTCCTTGGCAATGTGTTCAAGAAGATAGGACGAGGGATCAAGAAAGTTGCAGGCCCGCTGGGCGGAATCCTCAAAGGCGTCGCAAAGAAGGCCCTTCCATTTGTCGGCGGCGCGCTCGGCTCGTTCATTCCAATCCCTGGCGTAGGCACAATGATCGGAAGAGCAGTCGGCACTGCCGCAAGCAATCTGCTCGAAGCCGAACTTGAGGGATTGAACCAGGAGGACAGGGAACTTGAAATGG
This sequence comes from Acidobacteriota bacterium, assembly GCA_031389065.1. Taxonomy (GTDB): domain Bacteria; phylum Acidobacteriota; class Blastocatellia; order UBA7656; family UBA7656; genus JACQDB01. The sequence goes on from JANMSG010000074.1 coordinate 4,792, forward strand.
CGCGCAGGTACGTGAGGTTCGCTGGCGCGGCGGCAAGAAGATCGGCGCGGGCTCCATCAGGACTTTCGCCTTATTCGGCGGCAAGAAGAGGCGTCAGGGCGGCAGCCCAGAGTCTCGGGCCCGGAGCCAATCGCCGAAGGCCGCGAAGGCCGCGCGGCGGCAGTCCGGGTTATGGAGGCTACGCTCCAGGCTACGGCGCCGAGCCTCAGGTCGTTAATGGCCGGTGGATTCGGCGCGGCCCCACCATCGTCGTGCCGAACTGCTACGGCGCTGCTTCAAACGGGGCTCCCTCGCCTGAACCTTATAACGAGCCTGATCCTACGACACAAGGCGATGAGGGAGATGAAGGCGCAGTGTGAGTCCTGCGAGAAACCATTCGTCGGATTTCAAAACTGCTACCGCTTCGCCGGAAAGCTGACGGCGGGAGATTAAGCACAAAACCGTCGGCAGGCGGCCAAAGAACAGAGAGGGTTGATCGGCAGACGAGAAGCTTCTCTCAATCGGGCATCACAAGTTTGCCCTTAACCTTAGGTTGAACGGAGCCAACTGCTTCGCCAATACCTGTGAATTCACTAAGGAGGAAACTATGCACGACATAGATCGCACACAACTCGAATCGGGCTACGAGACATACGAGTCCGAACAATTCGAATACGCATTCGAAGGCGGGCCGGGAGGGCAGGGCGAATCAAGCAGCCCCTTCAGCGAAGCCGAAGAGATGGAGTTTGCCGCCGAGCTGCTTGAGGTGACAAACGAGCATGAACTCGATCAGTTCCTCGGAAGTCTGATTAAGCGAGGGGCGCAGGCCGTCGGCAAGTTCATCAAATCGCCAACGGGTCAAGCCCTCGGCGGAATACTCAAGGGCGCAGCCAAGCAGGCTCTGCCGATGCTGGGCAAAGCAGCCGGAACCTATTTCGGAGGCCCGGCGGGCGGCGCCATCGGCGGTCAGCTCGCGTCCAAAGCGGGACAGATGCTTGGACTTGAGCTGGAAGGGCTGAGCCATGAAGACCAGGAGTTCGAAGTGGCACGCCAGGTCGTTCGTCTCGCCGGAACTGCTGCGAGCAACGCGGCGGCGGCTCCTCCTAACACGCCGCCACAGTCTGTGGCAAAGACTGCCTTCGCGTCTGCGGCCAGGCAGTTTGCGCCCGGATTACTCGGCTCGGGTGGAGCCGGGGCGTCGGGAGCGGCGGGCGGCACGGGTCGCAGCGGGCGATGGGTCCGGCGCGGGCGAAAAATCATTCTCTATGGAGTGTAACTATGCCATCCAATGCTTCATGGCTACTTGAGCAAGAAGCTCGCGCTCTGTCCGTGAGACTTGCACGCATCAAGCCGTTCGTGCTCCAGGAGACGATGGTTGTGGCTGCCGCGATTCCGCCAGCCGCACAGACTGCCATAGAACGTTTCCTGGTCCAGGGACGACGAGAGCTGCGCAGCCTCATCCGCGCATTCCTCGTCTGGGTCAAAAGCCCGGATCAGGAGATCGATCCGGAGGATGCGCAGAGGCGATTCACTGTGTTGCGGATGAGGTTCAACGATGTGATGTCGCAGTTCGATCTGTTCGCCGACGTGATTACGCAACGCAGCGAGAGCGAAACGGGTGTCTGGTTGGCAGGGCTTGATGTCGCAGCCGCCGAAGCTCTCACTTTACCGGGCGACTACTATGAATCGCCGCTCATGATCTGCTACCTGGACCGCGGTCCCGGCGCTGCCATACGGCGAGCGCGCACGCGATTGCCGGGAGGGGGCGAAAATCCTGTGGCCATCATACGCGTCCCGCGCGAGCGCATGATAGGCAGTGGGGTTGCATCCTCTCTGGTTCACGAAGTGGGCCACCAGGGATCAGTCTTGCTCAATCTGATACCGTCGCTCAAGCCCATTCTCCAGCAGATGGGGCAAGGCGGTGGAGCGGAAGGGACGGCGTGGCAGTACTGGGATCGTTGGATCTCGGAAATACTGGCGGACTTCTGGGCGATAGCCAGGCTCGGCATCACTTCGACGCTTGGATTGATAGCCGTCGTCAGCCTGCCCCGCTATTTCGTCTTTCGCATTAATCCCAACGATCCTCATCCCATGCCGTGGCTGCGGGTTAAGCTGAGTTGCGCCATCGGCGATAACCTCTATCCGCATCCACAGTGGGGGAAGTTGGCCCAGCTTTGGGAGTCGTTCTACCCGCGCGATGGGCTGGATGAAGAAAGATTAAAGCTGCTGGCATCTCTGGAACAGACCATGCCGGAGTTCGTCTCTCTGCTGGGCGCTCACCGCCCCCCGTCGCTCGGAGGCGCATCGCTGAAGGAAGTTCTGACGAGTGAGGAGCGCAAGCCCGCTCAACTGGCCAATTACTATAAGGTCTGGCGCGCTTCACCTGGACGTATGCGACGCGCGCCGCTTTCGCTCATATTCGCGGTGATGGGTCAGGCCAGGATGGACGGGCAGATCACCCCCGAAGAAGAGAGCCGGACGCTGGCCTACATGCTCACCTACCGAGCAATGCGCAGCACCCTGGACATTTCTGCAACTTGTGGAGCGCGACCGGTCGCACCATTCGGCCAGCCGGTGATTGCGCAATAAGGAGAAAGCTATGGAAGATGTGTATAACAAAGGAAAGATCACCGTAAGGGTCTGGGACCAGTTCAACCCTACGCGGCCCATCAAAGGCGCGCGGGTGTACATACACGCCGGCAGGGTCCCCTATCCCCAGAGCGAACATAAGGCCTCGGACAAGAAAAGGGGCCGGAAGCTGGACTATGATGCGCAGCAGGCGGAGCCGGTGTTTAGAGACGTGACTGATCAGTACGGCGAGTGCCAATACGAATGCGCATCGGGAATTCAGACAGTCTCGGCCAGCGCTTTCGGCATAACGGCCAAAGAGGAAGTCACAGTCGACGATGAGTGTCATGCGGCGGTTGTAGAGCTGCTGATCCCCGTCGGATTAGACACAGAGACGTACGTGAAACGGGATGACTGCCAGCTCGTTCCCTGCGACGTGATAAATGCGGGTAAGACCGTTCAGGTCAAGGCTAGCCATCGAATGTCGGACATTCAGGTGTTGGAAAGCTCTCCCAAGGTCACTTGGACCACCTCCAGCCTGATGCCTCTCATAAAGGGGGCTAAGGACACCGAGGTATTCGCGAACACCTCCAATCTGGAGGGGATTTTCTCCATCACAGCGAACCTCACCGACTCATCAGACGCGAGCACCTCCTCGACCTCAACTCTCACTGCTTTGCCAGCGCCGGTGCAGAACATCGGAGGCAGCCTAGCAGTGACCTTGCGCCGCACGGCGACTGCCCCCACTACGGACCTGGCTCTCTGGGCGATTATTCGAAAGAGCACCGAGGCGATTTCTTTCAACAACTACAATCGCTTCATGGATTTTGTGCTCTGCGGGCTTGACATTCCGTCCGGGGGGCAGCAAGTCGTCAACGAGTTCAACAACCTGCGTCGAAGACGATTCCTGCCCTACAATGACACGGACGCTTACCGGCTGCTCAAGGTCGCCACTGAGGCGTTTCTGATGGTCAACTGCGGCGTCGTCCTCTCACAGCCTAATTTCACGACGGATGATCTCAACGATCTGCTCAGCCACATGAGCCTGGACCGAACAATCGATCTCGGCGCGCTCAACACTCTGTGGCAGAGCTACCTCCAGTCCGTCAACGGCACGGGGGACGTGACGCTCCCTTACCTCGCGCTGATCCGCGAAAAGTTGCGCGATCAGGGGAGGCTCAATGTCTTCGCCACCGAAGAAAGTATCGATCTGCCGGGAGGTTGCTTCGGGCTGTTAAGGACCAAGCTCACCGAACCGTGCATGCTCGAACTGATATGGTCCTACTGGCACGAGGAAGGGATGCTTGTGCAGACGATGAACGCGCTGAGCAAACGCTTCCAGAACGTACGCAATCGCGGCGATTATGACCCGCTCGCGATGGTCGAAATCGATCCGCTCCGACCTCTCAACAACCTGCTGTGGGGCGAGATCCAAGACGAGCACCATCGATTGACTGTCGTCAGGCGAGCCTACGAGTACGACCACCACTACGGGCTGACGCTTTATGGCAAGGCAGTGCCCACAGTACGCGGCGCGGACTCACGCTCGAAGTTCCTTGAAGCGTTCCACAACCTGCTTCACCTCACTTCGATCTTCTTCAAGGAAGACGATGACACGACGGTGATCGCCGACGGGTTCCCCCTGCTCAACGCGTTGCGCGAAGTTCACTTCCTGCTGGCCGAGGGCGCGCACAATCAGTTCGGCGATCTGCCCTCGACCGCGCGCCAGGAGATGCTCATACAGCAGTGGATACTGGCGCGGCCCGAATTCCGTGAGTTCCTGCCCACGCGCATCATGGTGGCTTACCCTGAGCCGTGGATGGATCGAGTCGATGCGATGAAGAAGCTGCAAGGATGGACGGATATTTCAGTCAGGGAGTTCAACGCGCTGGCGATGTTCGGCGAGCAGATCCTGCTCTCGATTCGCTTCGGCGCGTGGAGCACGGTTCACGATTCCATGCAGGCGGCCAACTGGGCACGGTTCTGGCGCCCTGAGATTCAGGGCTATATACACTCCTACCGTGCCGTGACGGGAGTCGATATGACAGCCGACCTCGCTGACACCAAGCAGGCGGCCGAACGCTATATTCAGCCATCGATCCACCTGCGCAATCGGCTGGGCGCGCAGCGACAGATCAGGTGAGAAGATTCGCCGGTGCTCGACTTTACCTCTGCGCTCTATCTGGGGATGCGGCATGCGAGCCGGTCGCTCGACACGTGGTCGAGCCTTACGACCGGGCGACCGGCTGCGCTCGCTTCGCCGCCCGGCTCGCGTGAAGTGGTTCAGCGTCTGGCGGCTTTGCAGGGGTGCGAGCAGGCTTTGCTTGCCCCGTCAACGCTGCACCTTTTCTGGGATTTGTTCGGCGTGCTCTCCGGCGGCAAAGTGGCGATATATCTGGATTCAGGCGTTTACCCTATCGCGAGGTGGGGAGCCGAGCGAGCGGCAGGGCGCGGGGTTCCCGTGCAAGAGTTTCCTCATCACGATGCGCAAGCATTGCTGAAGCTGTTGAAGCGGGACGCCGTGGGCGGTCGTAAGCCTATAATCGTAGCTGACGGGTTTTGTCCCGGCTGCGGAAAATTGGCCCCCGTTGCCGATTACCTGGAAGGCGCGCGCGCCTTTGGCGGTTGCCTGACGCTCGATGACACACAGTCGCTGGGCATTCTAGGCCACTCTCCAGCACGTGACGCGCCCTACGGGAAGGGCGGCGGCGGGACGCGTCAGTGGAGTCGGGTTTCAGGTCCTGACATGATGCTCATAAGCTCGCTGGCCAAAGGCTTCGGCGTGCCGGTTGCGGTGCTGAGTGGAAGCGAGAGGATGATTCGCTACTTTGAATCGAAGAGCGAAACTCGTATGCATACGAGCCCGCCTTCGACTGCTGTAATCAACGCCGCGCGGCGGGCGCTCGACCTCAACGACGACCAGGGCGACTACCTGCGAACGCGACTGGCGAGTCTTGTAAGCCGCTTTCGACGCCAGATCAGAGAAGCGGGATTAACTTCGACGGGCGGCTTGTTTCCAGTTCAGACGCTCGCATACATGAAGGCGATTGACCTGCCAACGCTCCACGAAAGGCTGCTTCGCGATGGCGTAAGAACTGTCCTTCATCAAGCTCGTAAATCAGAGGGCGCGCGTATGAGCTTTATCATCACTGCCCGCCATCGCCCTGATGAAATCGACCGCGCAGTGAGCGCGTTAGCCCGCCTGTTACATCGCGCTTGAAAAGGTGGTGACAGGTCATTTGACGGAGGCAATGTCATGAACAAAATGGCTTACGAAAATTCGCCCTGCGGCTGCAGTCAATGTAGAAGCCGTCGTCTTCAAAAAAGGTATGAGGACGAGATTGGCTTTGGCCACGAAAGCAATCAATCTGAACATGAGTTCGCCGTCTCCGGCTCCTGCACAGTAATCATCCAACAGGTGAGAGAGATACCTCTGCGCAGGTTTAAGGTGATAAGACCACGAAATCCGGGCATCTATTTTATACACGTGGGAGATCGGATCTGGTATGTTGGAAAGGCCGAAGGCGGCATCTGGGATCGCTTTCGCAAACGCGCCCTGGCCCTTAAAGATTTCGGTCTTAAGGGAAGCGATCTGACGCCCAAGAATATAAAGATTACTTACCTGATCCCCATATTAGCCGCAAAGTGCGGCTCGCTTTTCTTCGTGCAAAGAAAGAGGACCGCCAAGAGCCTCCCCAATCGAAAGGTAACGCATGCCAAGGAGTTGATACCCTTGTTAGAGCAGTATTTCATCAAGGCGTATGGAACTCATCTGCTGGGGAATTTGACAGTTGAACCCATCACGCTATCGCCCGGTACGGCCATCACAATCAAGACAATGGATGGAACTTACCTGGGGACAATTAACAAAAGCATTGACCTTAGTGCCGAGCTAAGAGCAAGAACGGACGTGGAGGACATCTTCGATGCAGAGATGTTCGAGGCTTACGGGGAATCCGAGATGGAATCGGAGACGAAAATCATTTTGGACTCTTACGCGAGGGAGCACCTCAGAATCCGAGCCTCGCGATTTCCCAATACTTCAGCCCTTATGCTGATCCAAAACCGCATCAACAAACTTTTGGGAATGTATGCCCCCCCCGAAGCTGTGGGCAACTATAGCTGGTATGTTGAAGTCCCAGGTGTCCCAGGCGCTAAGATCATTCTCCGAGATAATATGATTCGCACGGTGCTTTCCGCAAACGAGAGATATCCGGCAAATGCTGCCTTATACAGGATAGAGTCTGGAAGGCTCGTCCGCTCCTGAAGGGCAAAGGGTCAGATAGTTATCTCCTGATCACTTCGCAAAGTCAGCGCGTTATGCGAAATGTATCTCGGTTTCACCGATGCACGTTGTTGCCGCGCTCTTAAAGGGCAGGGGCGATGCTTTTGTGGGTTGAGGTCATGAGAAGAAATGATTCAACACTGATTTCGCCGCGCGTGCTTGCTTACGCGGAGGCCCAACGCCGCCGCTTCGTTTCCGAGTTGATGAACTTCATTCGTTTCCCAAGCGTCAGCGCACAGCCACTGCATGCAGGCGAGGTAAAAGCATGCGCCGTATGGCTGGCGAGCCGCCTGGGCGAGGTTGGGCTCGATCATGTGCAGGTCATCTCAACACCAGGTCATCCACTTGTATACGCTGATTGGCTGCATGCGCCTGGGCGTCCGACGGTGCTCGTCTACGGACACTATGATGTGCAGCCTCCCGACCCGCTTAACGAATGGACTTCGCCGCCGTTTGAGCCGACTGTTCGCGGCGGCGACATCTACGGGCGCGGCGCGAGCGACGACAAGGGGCAGATGTTCACTCACATCAAAGCCATCGAATCATACCTGCAAACTGTTGGCAGCCTGCCCGTCAACGTGAAATGCATTTTCGAAGGCGAAGAGGAAATCGGGAGCAAAAACCTGATGGCGTTTCTTACAGATAACAAGGACTCGCTAGCTGCCGATGTCGCAGTTATGTCCGACATGCCAATGCTCGCGCCCGACCGTCCGGCTCTCACCTACGCGATGCGTGGGGCGTTGAGCCTCGAACTCGAAATTCGCGGGCAGAAGATCGATCTTCATTCAGGCAACTTCGGCGGGTCCGTTTACAACCCGCTTCAGGCGCTCGGCGAAATAATCGCATCACTGCATGACCGCGACGGGCGTGTTGCCATTCCCGGCTTCTACGACAGCGTCCAGAATTTAGGCCGAAGCGAGCGAGATTATCTTAGCCATACAGGCCCTTCTGATGAAGAGATTCTCCGCAACGCTCAAGCCACTCGCGCCTGGGGCGAGCCAGGCTTTTCTGTCTACGAGCGGACGACCATACGCCCTGCGCTCACGATTAATGGAATCGTTGGCGGCTATCTGGGGCCGGGCGTCAAAGCGGTTCTTCCGTCGCGCGCCTTTGCGAAGTTTGATTTTCGATTAGTCCCGAATCAGGACCCGCAAGAAATCTCTCAACTCTTTCGCCTTCACATTGCGCGCCATACGCCGCCCGCGCTGAGCACAACTGTTAGGACGAGATTCAAGGCGAGACCTGCTCGCATCAATCATCGGCACGCCTCGATGAGCGCGGCGGCAGCGGCTTACGAAAAAGGATTCGGCGCGACGCCAGTGCTGTTGCGTTCAGGCGGTACGATTCCCGTTGTAAGCGTCTTCGAAGAGATGCTCTCCATCCCTACTGTGCTGATGGGCTTTGCCCTGCCTGATGATCGATTGCACGCCCCTAACGAGAAATTTCACCTGCCCAATTTTTACAACGGGATTGCGACGAGCATAAACTTCCTTGCCGAAATCGGCGCAAGACGGATTGATTTAGGGACGCAGAGGGCCAATGCAAGAGCCACAACGATGGCAGCAAAGGTGAATGATGGAAGACAACTCACTCTTGAGGCGGGCGCGTTCAAAGCCAAAGGACGCAAAGCGAGCCAACAAGGCCGCTGGAATCGTCAGGGCCGCCCGATAGTCAC
>JANMSG010000146.1:0-1762 GCA_031389065.1 Acidobacteriota bacterium
GATTGGCAACCGACCTATTACTTCAAACAACCGATTGTTTTTCCGAAAGGCACACGCATAGAAGTGACAGCTTATTTCGATAATTCGGACGACAACGCAAATAACCCCAACGATCCGGCGAAACCCTTGCGTTGGTCAGAGATCACCTCTGAGCCTTTGTGCAGTCTTTCTATCGCAACGGCATCAGCGACGAGTGCGAATCTCTCTTCGCGTTGATGTGCGAATTGCTGATCAGGAGTGTTTTTCTATTTGCACGAGATTTGTCTTAACGGGTTTGCCCATCTCTGTGCGCCATAGACAATCGGCAATGCCAAAGGGACCATCTATCGTGCCGTCATAATCGCGGCACATCTGTGGACGAGTTTCGTAGACGCCGCAAATGAAATTGGTTTCGCCTGTAGGAGTCTTGATCTCTTGAAGCGCGTTGCAGCGTTGCGCAATGGTGAAGAAGTATTCGAGCCCTCCGCGCTTTTTCACATAGTCAATCTTCATGCCGTGAAGTTCCATCCAATAAATTTCATCGCGCGCATCGTCGTCAACTTCACCGCCGTAAAAAGCCATAGCCATACAACATTTGCCGCATTGCAAACACAACTCCGATTTTCTTTTCGCCGATAATCTGGTCTTTTTCATCTTCGCCTCTGCCGATTGATTTCAAACAAGAGCGCCTAATGTTTTTTGCGCGGTTCAATTCATCGCATACACCTGCGACCAATCGCAAGTGCAAGCCCGGCAATTCTCGGTTAATCGTATGTGCAAGGAATGAGCGTAAGATTTTATTCAATGCTCCAAAGCGCGAGGCTTGCATAATCTTTAATCAAAATCTGTTTGCCAATCACTGCAGGGTGCGCCCAGGTTGCGCTTTTCGCTACGATGTATTTTTTCAACACCTCGTACTTCTTCTCGTTGGCGTTGGCAATCGTCAACTCCGCGCCTTCATCCAATAAAAACAGAACCGAACCCGCATTCAAGATCGCTGCATTTTCCCCTTCACGTCCCGCGCTTGTCCAAACGGTAGCACCAGTCTTTGCATCAATGCAGAAGAATTGCCCTTTCTTTTTGTGCGACATTCCGTACAGATAATCGCCGTTTAAGACAGGCGAGTTCATGTACATCGCAACCGCTTTGTTCTCCCAGACGGTTTCGGGTTTCAACTTGCCATTGCTCGTTGCGAGTTTCACAGCGAATGTTCCTTTGTCGAGTCCCGAAAAAATCAATGTCTCTTTGTACAAAACAGGCGTGACGATGTTCTGTACATATTCAGTCGTAAAAGGAATCCGCCAGAGCAATTCGCCGTTCGCTGCGTTTATGCCGATGATGTTTTGCTGCGATTGCGTGACGATTTGCCGTACACCTGCCAGTTCAACAACGATAGGCGATGCGTAGCCGGGACCATCTCCTTTCCAACTCCATTTCTCTGTGCCGGTCTCTCCGTCAAAAGCGATTAATGCGCCGCTGTCAGTACCGCCTACGTGAGCAATCAATAACCCGCGATCCACCACAGACGACATCGCTGTGCCGAAATCGGGCGATGTGGTTTTGAATTGTTTGGAAAATTCTTTGCGCCATTTCACTTTTCCTGTTGCCGTGTCATAGCAAGTCAAGATTCCGCTGATGCCCAAGGTGTAGAGCTTGCCATCGGCAATCACGGGAGTAGATTTCGGACCTTTCCCATGACCGAGAGCCGCAGGATTCATCTTGTAGTCAACCGCGTAGCTCTCCTTCCACAAGAGTTTGCCAGTGTCCAAATCGAAACAGGAAG
>JANMSG010000195.1:0-12256 GCA_031389065.1 Acidobacteriota bacterium
GGGGAGGTGGGAGAGGGGGAGACCTCAAATTTGTTTGTAGAGCATGCGTCCACTTGAAATGAATCGGAAAAGGGAGACCAATCGAAACCTTAAATCACTTTTCTCCCCCTCTCCCTTTCTCCTCTTCTCCCTATTTTCAGCTACCCTTGATAGTCCATCTGTTTTCGTATGCGTTCTTTGACTTCGTTGCCGGCGAATTTTTCGCAGAGGTAGAGCCCTAAATCAATCGAAGAACTGACGCCTCGCGCCGTAATCACGTCGCCTTCGTCCACCACGCGGTCATCTACAACGGTGCAATACTCTGCTAATTCCGCATAGGCGGTCGGATGCGTTGTGGCTCGCTTCCCTGCTAAAAATCCGGCTGCGCCAAACAAGATTGAACCTGTACAAACCGACGCTTTAATTTTGCAACTGGCAGACGTCTTCAGCCATTCGATGAATTCCACGTCGTTGACTAATTTTCTGGTGCCATAGCCGCCCGGAACGACCACCATATCGTATTCGCTGAGCGACTGGCGCACCTTGTTCGGCGTCAAAACCACTCCTGTTTTATCGCTCACGCTTTCTGTGTAGGCGCAAATGTCCCAATACAAATCTTCGATGAAATGCATAGTTTTCAAGCGCGTCACGGCATCATACACGCCAATAAAATCAAGCGCGGTCAATCCATTAAAAATTACAAAAGCGATTTTCATATCAAAAACAGTGAATAGTGAATAGTGAATAGCATATTATCCCTTGGTGATTGTTCAGGAGACAAAAGTGGAAGCCAGAAACTGTGCTTGGCACTATTCACTATTCACTGTTCACTATTCACTAAAAGTTACCAGCGTGGAATCGGGAAAAGAATCCAGGACAAGAGAAAGCCTACGCCAAGATACATGCCGAAAACTTTCAAGCCGTAGAGCACACGGTCGCGAGTCGTTTGCACATTGGGCGCGATGCCTGCGGAAACGATTGCCGTAATTGCGGCGTAAAGCGCCATCATTAAAAAGTGCATCAGCGTTTCCTCCCCGCCGCTATATCAAAAGTGTCATGCATTACCAGATAATTGAGCAATCCCGCAAGACAAGTGAAGGTGTTACCATATTCATAAGTCGCCGCGCTCGGTTGCGGAACTGAGCCAAGCCCTAATAAGTACGAAACCACATAGCAGAGACCGGAACCAATTTGCGCGAAGAACCAGAGAACGCCAACGAAATCGGGCGCCGATGAATGCTCTGTCGCCGAAGGCATCGGATAAAAAAGTCTCGCGTGTAAGCTCAAGCCAATAATGAACGCGCCGGTTATGGTGACGAAGAAAAGCAAGCCGCGCCCGTATTTCCCTAGAACCAGATGCCCTGCGCCCGGTACTAACATCGAAGCCACCACCGCCAGAATTCGTTTCGCCGCCGGATATTCTTTCGGTAAATCATCAGAAATCGCCGCGTAATGTGCCGCGAAGTCATCAGTCATTTCGTCTTTGGTTTGCAAGAAACACCCCTTTGCCCTTTATTGAGTCAATCCATATTAGGTTTCGCCTGCAAATAGTGTCAAGCAATCGCGCTCTTTGATCCGGTTCAGGTCTTAGAGCGTGTTGAGGAATTATGTTTCGCCGTGAAGCGGCACGGAGAAGGTAGCCATAGGTGAAACCTCTGGAACCGGTAGCCCTCCCTTACCGCGTTGAAGACGCAGCACAACGAGGGTGGCGTTCCTTCAGAGCGCGAAACGGTGGCGCTGTTTTCCAGAGGTTTCACCTCTGGCTACCTTCTTGTTGCGCCTCCGGCGCAAATTTTGAATTCCTCAACACGCTCTTCTACAGTTCAAGAGAAAGAGACCTATATTTTCGGTTTTTCTCCCCATCACATATTCTGCCTTTGACGCGTGCGAAACCTGCGAACTTTTGCCAGGTTGCCACAATCCTGCATATCGCACCACTGGCGACTGCGGTTGCGACTGGTATCCAGAAACAGCCAGCCGCAATCTTCGCCGCCGCATTCTCGCACTCTAGATATTTCATCTGCGGTCAACAACTCGGCCGCCGATTGCGTGATGACCCATAACATACGATCGAGGGCATCCCGGCTGCCCTCCCATCCCCAGGAAAACTGACCTGCTGTGATAATCAACCGGTCATGACTTTGAGCAATGGTGAGTTCCTGATTTAAGGTGTCAACGTCGGCAGCATCAATCTTCCACCCGGAAACGAGCGCTTTGAGGATTCGATAGATGGCTTCTCGCAGACGCAAGCCTCTTGCAAAAACCTGCCTGGCTTCTAAGGGTCTCTGCTCGGCATCTCGCGTTAAATTCTTCGCTTCTTTATCCGTTAGGATTCCCGCGTGCCGACTCCACTCGACCAGATCAAGATATTCGAGGAGTTTATCGGCGCGAATCTGCCCATAATCCTGACGCAAACGTTTCCCTGATGGATGATGATTGCGCCCGCCAACCGCATTGACAAAATCCAGACATAGCCGCCCGCCAATCAGCTTCACAGTCCCCGCTTCCGTACCTGACATAATTCCCCCTCCTTCCCGCTCACAGTTATAAGGCATTTCCAGGGTAACCGTCAAAATCTTCTTGACAGGTTACCAGGCTTTCATTATTCTGTAACCATCTTAACGGGAGTAGCCGGTTACGGATAGAAGCTCAATGGACCCAGCCTTGAGAATTTCAAGAGAGCATCAAGCTTCAAGAGGGAGTAATTATGAAGGCGACAAAGCGAGTCTACTTAATTTTTATCACCATGCTGACAGCCCAGATATTGACCACTTCAGCCATAGTGGCTGCCGGGCTTCCACCGTACGAGAAATCCGCTTCGCAGGCGCAGTCGTCGTTTACACCATCTTCAGAAAAGAGAAGTCCTCTGCGCATTGCGCGCTTCGATAAGCAGCCGCTCGTTGATAGCAGACTTGATGATGAGGTATGGCAGCGCGCCACAATTCTGAAAGACTTTTACCAGACACAACCGGGCGATAACACGCCCCCATCGCAGCCGACAGAGATTCTGCTTGGCTACGATGAACGCTTTCTCTACATCGGTATTCGCGCCACAGATGAACCGGGTAAGGTACGCGCTACGGTTGCCAAGCGAGATGAGGTTCTAAAGGACGATCACGTACGAATCTTTCTGGACACTTTCAATGATAAGCGCAGAGCTTATCTGTTGATCTTCAATCCGCTGGGGGTGCAGCAGGATGGCATATACACGGAAGGGCAAGAACCGGATTACAGCGTTGATATTGTGATGGAATCAAAAGGAAGGGTGACGGATGCGGGTTACTGCATTGAAATTGCGATTCCGCTGAAATCACTACGCTACGAAGCAGGAGAAGGTAAACCCTGGGGTATTCATGTGCAGCGCAGAATCAAGCACCTCAACGATGAAGAAGACTCCTGGATGCCGCTGATTCGTGGTAATGCGGGGTTTCTGATGCAAGCGGGTCATATCACAGGGCTCGAAAATATTGCTACAGAACGCACGCTTGAAATCATTCCCAGTCTCACCATCTCAGAAACCGGCAGACGAGTCCCTGCGTTGCCCAGCGACATTTTGCGAGCTAACAGTTCCCTCGCAGATTCCGGGCGTTTCATCAATCAGAGAGTTGCGATGGATCCCGGTCTCACCATGAAGTTTGGCATCACCTCAAACATTACGCTTGATCTTGCCCTCAATCCTGATTTCGCGCAGGTTGAAGCAGATCAAACTGTCGTCACTGCCAATCAACGCTTCCCGATTTTCTTTGAAGAGAAGCGCCCCTTCTTTCTGGAAGGCATAGACATCTTCCAGACGCCGCTCAGGGCTGTGCATACGCGCACCATCATTGATCCTGATCTCGCTTTGAAACTCTCAGGCAAGCGCGGGCGCAACACTTTCGGGCTGTTGATGGCAAGCGACAATGCGCCGGGAGATTTTAGCGAAGAGGAGCGCACAGACCCTTTGATTCGTCCAGGCATTGAGCGTTTTCTTGACAAGAAATCGTCCATAGGCATCCTGCGTCTGAAGCGAGATGTTGGCAAAGAATCAAACCTTGGTCTTATTGCTACGAGCTATAATTTCATAGAAAAGCACAATCATCTGGGCGGCATTGACGGACGAATCGCGATCAACCCACAAACCACTCTAGCCTTTCAACTGCTCGGCACTACTTCCAGACAATTCTTTTATGAACCCAATGTTGATAAAGAAAATTATCGAACAGGAAAAGGCTTCGGTTATTATGCGCAATATCTGAGGGGCGGAAGACATCTGAATTTTACATTGTCAGGACAGGGTCGCACCGCAGATTACCGTGCCGATGTCGGGTTCACCACGCAAACCAATATCAACGATTGGGATTTCCTGGTGCGCTATAATTCAGAGCCCAAGCCGGATGCAGTGCTGATCTCCTGGAGTCTGCTCCATTCGTCGCACGCCAGATTTGACTGGCAGGGGCGAATGAAATATTCGTATCAATTTCCACGCCTCCTCCTCAATTTCAAGCGTCAAACTTTTCTTAATATTTACGGTTATACGGACTACCTGCGCTTGTTTGAAGAGGAGTTCGGAGCCAGGCGAACAGCGACTCAAGCAGGAGTGTTTTTCGGCGCTCCTGAACGCCGTACAGTGTATAAAGGTATTCTGATTGATGCTGGAACAACGCCGAGCAAAAAGTATTCGGCGGCGGTTTCGATTGACTACGCCTGGAATAATTTTGATTACGACTTCGGCGCAGGACCTAAGTTTCCGCGAGTGAGTCGAGCCGCTTTGGCTGATTCACAGGCACCGCTTGATCCGGGTACAGGCGACGCATTATATCTGACTGCATCCTTCACCTGGCAACCGACCGATGCCTTGCGCACCTCGCTTGATTACACGAGGAGTCGGATGGTGCGCGACGATACGAAGCGTCTTGCCTATGATCAGAATATCTATTCGCTGCGCAGTACCTATCAGTTCA
Organism: Acidobacteriota bacterium; assembly: GCA_031389065.1. GTDB lineage: Bacteria > Acidobacteriota > Blastocatellia > UBA7656 > UBA7656 > JACQDB01. The sequence goes on from JANMSG010000195.1 coordinate 4,920, forward strand.
CGCGCTTCACATTCGCGCGCGCGCGAATAGATTATGATTCACTACGCGCCAATGTGCGCGCTCAATTTATAACCGGTTGGACTCCCAACCCTGGCACATCCGTTTATATAGGCTACAACGATGATTTGAATCACAACGGCTTCAGCCCTTTTACAAGGAAGTTTGAGCCGGGCTTTCGTCGCAACGGTCGCACATTTTTCATCAAGATGTCTTACCTGCTGCGACGCAACCTATAACTTGATACACAGACAGGAGAAATCATGATTGCAAGAATCTGGCAAGGCGTAACCGCAGCCGCAAAGGCTGACGAGTATCTGGATTATTTGAACCAAACAGGCGTTCCTGACTATAGAGAGACCGCAGGAAATTTAGGCGTTTATGTCCTGCGAAGAATCGAAGCTGACCGTGCCCATTTTCAACTGATGTCGCTTTGGGAATCTTTTGACGCAATCAAGAGGTTCGCAGGCGCGGACTTTGAGAAGGCAAGGTATTACCCCGAAGACGAAGCGTTTCTGCTGGAGTTTGAGCCCCAAGTTACGCATTACGAAGTTTTCGTCAAACCATAAACCGGAGGAATAATGAAAGAGATTGAGAGAATCAAAGATCAACTGCAACGTGCCTTTGCGGGCGATGCCTGGCACGGGCCTTCCCTGCACGAAACGCTTGCAGATGTTACGGCTGAAAAAGCCGCAGCGAAACCTGAGGAAAACACGCACAGCATCTGGGAAATTGTTCTTCACATCACCACCTGGGAAGAGGCGATTGGCCGCAGAATTACTGGCGATACGGTCAAAGTCTCTGATGCAGAAGACTGGCGTTTTGTTACAGACACCAGTGAATTAGCCTGGCGTAACGCGCTGGCTATGGCTGAAGAGATTCACCAGAAATTACTTGATGAAATCTCGCGATTGAGCGATGCCGATTTGGATCGAGTGGTAGTCTCTCAGGCGGGGATTGAGCATTCGATTGATGTCTCGTTACATGGTGTGATTCATCACCTACTCTATCACACAGGTCAGATCGCCTTACTGAAAAAGCTATAAGTGAGCAACAGGTCAGTACAGGGAGCGGTAGCGACCTGGTAGCAATCGCAATACCCGCCCGCTACTGTAGGCGGTACTGACTTGGATCTATCATCACTCCAGATCTTGGTATGCCGCTCATATAGGGTCATGCAGGTTTCGCCGATGAAGTTGAAGATGATAGAAAATGCAGTATAGATAGAACACGGATTTTACGGATTGGGCGGATTAACGCGGATTTGCCTTGATCCGTTTCATGCGCCTGATCCGCCCAATCAGCGTTCTATCTATACTGCAAAGCGAAAGCTTTCCACTTTCCCGACACAAACTCCACAACCCTACTCATCACCCTCAACCCACTTTTATCAGGCAGAGAGCATTAGGCGACAATGCTGCTGTCGTGCTAAATTTCATGTTTGACGTTTTACAAAGATTGAAGTCTACCAGCCCTGGACCTCAGCTCGTTGTAAATTCCAGTCGCTTACCATTACTTGCTACTGAAAGGAATTGTTCATGTCCAAACTCTCACGTCTTTGCTCAAAGAGCATGGTTATCTTTTCGCTTCTTTCTCTCTGCGTAACGGTCTTCGCCAGCAGTCCCATCTTTTGGGAAGTCTCGAAACAGGAAGACATTCTCAAAGGCGATGCGCGCGGCGTGTCGATTGCTGAAAACGGCGCGATTTCACTTGCACCTTCTTACACGCTCTTTTATGACACCAAGGAAGCCTACATCTGGTCTACCGCGACAGATACGGCAGGCAACATATATTTAGGCACAGGTCACGATGGAAAAATCTTCAAAGTCGAGCCGAGCGGCGCGGGGCGTTTGCTTTATGACGCGGCAGAGCTTGACGTGACGGCGCTTGTGACCGATGCGAAAGGCACCCTCTATGCGGCGACCTCGCCCGAAGGAAAGATTTATAAGATTGCGCCGGACGGCACCGCTGCAGTCTTTTTTGATCCCACTTACAAATACATCTGGGCACTGCTCTACGACAATGCAACGTCAACGCTGTACGCGGGAACCGGCGACAAAGGGGTGATCTATAAAATTGATGCGGCCGGCAAAGACACCATCATCGCAGACACCAATGAAACCAACATCGTGTCGCTGGCGCTTGATAAAAGCGGGAATTTAATCGCCGGCACAGACCCTTCGGGACTCGTGCTGCGCATCTCGCCGGATAAAAAAACCTTCGCGTTGCTAGACACTCCTGCGCAAGAGATTCACAGCTTGACGGTCGCGCCGGACGGTTCAATCTACGCTCTCAGCGTCAGTCAACAAGGCGCAGCGTTAAAGACAACAGGCGTCGGCGCTTCATCAACCACGAGCCTTTCAGGCGAGGGAGTCATCAGAATTTCAACCTCGGACGAGGAAGGCAGCGTCTCTGTGCAATCAGCCGAAGTATCGAGTTCGATGAGCGGCGGCGCGCGCGGCAGCGGCGCAAAGAGCAGCGTCTTTCGCATACTGCCCGACGGCGGAAATGAATTGCTCTGGAGTTCAAACGACACGATTGGCTTTACCATGAAGCTTTTGCCAAACGGCAGCATACTGGTCGGCACAGGCACCAAAGGGCGCATCTATTCCATCTCAACAGACCGTTCGCAAACCTTATTTATTCAATCGCTCGATGAACAAACCTCGGCAATCTTTGCTGTCGGCGATAATCTTTTCGCCGCTTCGAGCAATCTTGGCAGGCTCTATCGCATAGGCAACACAAGCGTCAGTGAAGGCTCTTATATTTCGACTGTGCGCGACACCAAATTCGCAGGGCAGTGGGGCGCGCTTCATTGGCGAGGCGCGGGCAATGTGCAAATTCAAACCCGCACAGGCAACACCGAAACGCCTGATTTGACTTGGAGCGATTGGTCTACTCCTTACAGCAAAGCGACCGGCGAACAGATAACCAGCCCACGTGCGCGCTTCATTCAATGGAAAGCGATACTGAAAAGTTCAACTCAGACAAGCGGCGCTGCAAAGGGCAACACCACTTCAACAGGCAACGGCGCTGCAAGTGCAAACGCCAGGTTGGAAGCCGTGACGGTCGCTTATTTGCCGCGCAATCAAGCGCCGGAAATTTCTGCGATAACGGTCTTTCCTCCCGGCATAGCGTTACAGGAAATGATGACAGGGGTTGATCCTTCGATTCTTTCCTCCGGGCTTGACCCGCAATTGTTCGGGCTTTCGACAAATCTGCCGCCGCGTAGATTCTTTCAGAAAGGCGCGAGAACCATCACCTGGGCGGCCAGCGATGCCAACGATGACACGATGATTTATAATCTGTTTTACAAAACGCTTGGCGATAATTCCTGGCATCTGCTGGGGGAAAATCTAACGCAACATTACTACACGATTGACGGCAACCGTCTCGCCGATGGCGATTATCTTTTCCGTGTCACCGCCAGCGATTCGCCCGAAAACCCCGAAGAGACGGCGTTAAAGAACGAACGCACGACCGACACCATTGCCATAGACAACACGCCGCCGGTCATAAAAGGCGGTGCGCCTGTGGTGAGCGGCAATCTGGTTGAAATCATATTTGAAGCGACAGAAGCGACCAGTCGCATCGTCAAAGGCGAGTACAGCGTTGATGGGGGGATGTGGAAATTAGTCTTTCCGGTTGACGGCATTGCCGATTCGACGAAAGAGGGTTTCAAGGTCAAAGTAACTTTCGATAAACCCGGCGAACACGTCATCGCCTTTCGCTGCGCCGATGCAAGCGCCAACGTCGGCACCAGTAAAGTCACTGTGATGCGCTAACTACGGCTAGATTTCTTTGCCTATGAAACCGTCAAATCCTCTATACATCGGTTCTGAAATCACCGATCCTGAGATGCTGAACCAAGTGCCGGAAGATTACCGGCGCCTCTTGCAACAAGTGAATGGCTCTATCCTCTTCGATGGGGGGCTTCACATTCGAGGAGCCGTTCTCTCTCCTGAATGGCACTCTCTCAGAAAAGTTTGGTTTGGTGACTTCGCTCTATATAAACTCTTTCCCGCTATCGAAAATACAGATGTCCCGTTTGCCCAAGATTGTCTCGGCGACCAGTTCCTCCTGAGAAAGAATGTGGTTCACAAACTGGATGCTGAAAGCGGAGAAATTGAGAGCTTACGAATGGATTTAGAGACCTTCTTGAGTCGGTCTCAAGAAAACCCGGTAGAATTTCTATCGCTTCAGCCGTTGCTGCAATTCCTCAGGGAAGGCGGAGAGATGAAGCCGGGACAACTGTTGAGCGTGTATCCGCCGTATATCACAAAAGAATCAGCCAATGGTGTTTCGCTGAGAGCAATCTTGATGTTTGACCGGATCGGCTTTCTGGCGAATTTCGCAAGGCAGATTGCAGGTATTCCTGATGGCGCAAAGTTAGAGAATAAGGTAGTGAATACCTCTGAAGGCGAAGGCTAACTCGTCGTTAAACCGTAGCCGCCGAAGCAAGTTTCTCAGCATTGCGTGTGACGCGGCCGTCCGGTCAACTCCGTCGTTAGCTTTCAGAGCGATTGACATGACTGAGAACCTTCGAATTGCGATCTGCCAATTTCCTGTCTCTGGTAACATTGCAAGCAATGCAAAGTTTATCCGTCGCTTCATGAAGGAAGCAGCCGATGCTGCAGCTCACGTAGTACATTTTCCAGAAACTGCTCTATCAGGCTATGAGCGCTTAGATTTCACACCGGTAAGCGCCAACCATTGGCAAGGCCTTGAGGAGCATACGAAAGAGATTGTAAATCTGGCTGGAAAGCTCGGCTTATGGGTTGTGTTGGGGTCCTGCCGGAGAGTTGTAGGCAGAGACAAACCCGCGAATTGTATTCACGTTATTTCCAACACCGGGCGAATTGTTGGCACCTATGACAAGCAGAAGCTTACCTCCGCAGAAGCTGCCTGGTACACACCTGGAAAGGGCATGCTCGTCATCTCGATCAACGGTATGAAGTGCGGATTTCTGATCTGTTACGAAGCTTGCTTTCCTGCCTTGTTTGAGGCCTACCGAAAGAAAGGCGTCCAATTAGTTTTTCACTCCTGCCATAATGTTTCAGGAAAACCGAAACCAGTCCTTCAGGAACTGGCATTAGCTCAAATTCGCACCCGTGCGGCGGACAATCAAATGTGGATCTCAGATTCTAATTCATCGGCTCGATATTCATTTTCAACGGCTTGTATTGCACGACCCGACGGCTCTGTTCACAGTTCGAGAAGACATGTCGCTGGCATTTTACTGCATGATTTTCCAGATACGGAACTTGCCTGGACTTACAACAATAGAAAGAAGAAATCTAACAAGGCGCGGCACCCTCGAAGTAGGTAAGTTTCACATAAGGTGGCTCAAGTTGGTTGAGTGATTCATAGGTAAATGGGCTGCTGTAAAAGGTGGCTGCCTGATTCACTCATCACTGACGCCGTGCCCCTTCCAATACAAGGCACGACATTATCGTCATCGAATCGACTAGCTTTTTATAAATGCAAGAAGATCGCGGTTGAGGCGATCTATATGAGTAACAAACAAGCCGTGCGGCGCACCTTCGTACACTTTGAGCTGACTACCTTGTATCAATCGCGCAGTCTTTCGACCAGTCAATTCAAGCGGCGTAGACTGGTCTGCGTCACCATGAATGACTAACGTCGGCACAGTGATCTTGCGCAGCTCGGCTCGAAAATCAGTCTGGGTGACCTCCTGATTACAGTCTATCAAGGCTTTTAACGAACTTTGCAGGCACATCCTCACTCCCCATTGAACCATTTCCGGCGAAGTCTCCGGCACGAAGAAGGGTCGGGCGTTGTCTGCCAGCCACTTCGGAAAGTCTCTGCTCCACATTGCGTGCATGTGGTCGAAAATCTTCTTGTCCACACCGTCCGGATTATCCGCTGTCTTTAGCATAAAGGGGGTGGCTGAAGCGAGCAGCACAACTCTGGCGATGCGGCTGTTGCCGTGGCGTGATAGATAGCGAACCACCTCGCCGCCGCCCATCGAGTGACCAACAAGTGTAACTTCACGAAGATTGAGTTGTTCGATTACCGCTGCGAGATCGTCGGCTAGCCTGTCGTAATCATAGCCCTGCCCTGGGTCGCTGGAGCGCCCATGTCCGCGCTGGTCGTAAGCGATGCATCGCAACCCTTGACTGGCAAGATGAAGCATCTGGTACTGCCACATATCGGAATTCAGTGCCCAGCCGTGTATGAAGAGGATAGGCTTACCCGTGCCCCAATCCTTATAGAATAAGCTTGTACGATCACTGGTCTCGATGAAGGGTTTCTGTAGCACCTTTGCCATCGAAGACTTGCTCCTGGCGTCTCTTGCCAGGACCGTTTCACCGACTGCGGCGACCAATCCAGCACCGGTGGCGACAGATGCGACCGACTTTAAAACATTTCGTCTGTTCATTATTTCCTCCTTCGGCTAATTGCTCAATCAAGGGCATCTTTTCACATTCCGTTATCGCGGAGCAATTACGTCAGAGGTAATGTTCCGACTGCCATAAACAAGATTTTCAAATAACTTAGCTCACCATTTCGCTCTTTTGGGTCACAAATAGGTCACAGTTTGTCAATAGTTCATCTGTTAGTATCTGCGCGATGTCACAACGGCCCGACGTTTAGCGATGGCAAATTCTATCGCCTCGGCACTACCTTTACGGATAAAGGGTGTGGGGCCATCACGGGAGATAAGCGGGCGTTTTTTGCGTTTCGCACACCGGGCCTGCGTGATGTTGCGAGAACCGTGCCTTATCTGTACGACGGTTCGCTGGCAACGCTCACTCAGGTGGTGGAGTTTTATTACCGAGGAGTTCCTACAGGTTCAGCAGATGGCTTGCCACTTGACGTTACTCGCTTACTCGGACAGAGCTACTCAGAGGTTTCCGCCATCGTTGCCTTTTTAGAATCTCTCAATGGAGAGCAGCCTCAGGTCTCAATGCCCGCTTTGCCTTGCCCCTTATGCTTCAACAGTCTTCTCAAATGTGAGATTTTGCCCCATACATGTTGGCATTCCTCATGGCGATCTTCTCGAAAGATTCAGTGCCTCATACATCACATGGAAGATGAAATTTTGTTCTTGAATGCCGTGAAACAGGTGCGCACAGGGCCCACTCGCATAGATAGCGACATCCTCGCCGCCATGGGTTTCACTAACCTGGGGCACACTTGACTCTTGCATATAGTTCGGGTCCGCAGTATTAACGCTTGATAAATCAGGTCTCCCTCGTGTGATGCCAAGCTGCCCTCTATTTGAATGGGGATAACGCTTCGACCCTTCTGCTTGCTCGGCGGACGCGCCGGTATAGCCAGGCCCGTTCGCATACCCCAGAGTTGTATAAGGCAAA
>JANMSG010000203.1:0-11878 GCA_031389065.1 Acidobacteriota bacterium
CCCACATTGATGGTTTGCGCGATACTGCCATCTGAGTTGAGCTTGAGCAGGGTATCGGCGCCAGCGTCTGTCATCCAGATGTTTGACCCGTCATAGAGTATACCAAAGGGCTGAGTGAATCCTGTCGAAACTGTAGTCACGGCTGTGGGATTGAGCGTCACGATGGAGACAGAACCGCTGAAGTTAGCCGTCCAAATCCGCGAACCATCGAAGGTAACGCCTTGAGGGCTATTTCCCAAAGAGCTGGTCAAAGTGGTAACCGCTCCGGCTGGCTGTATCGGGTCTATCATATAGAGTCTTCCCGGATTCGTATCTCCGGTGACGAAAATTCTGCCCATTGCGGCGACGATGCTGGTGGCAGAGTCTGCTCCGGTCCTGGTTTCAAGCAACTTTCCATCACCGGGCCTGATCCTCATGACAGTCTTACTAGCTCGGTTTGCTACCCACAAATCAGTGCCATCAAATTCAACCCCTTCAGGAGCAATCCCTACAGTCGTCAACGTCAAACTATTGGCAGTTTGAGGCGTGAACCACTTCTTGGTGACGGCGCGCTGGCTGCCACGCTTCAATGACTGATCCATGGTGCGAGTGATAAATGCCGCTATCTGTTCGCGCTTCACATTCTGTGAAGGGCTGTAAGTGGTGGCCGAGGTGCCGCTAGTTAGTCCGGAAAAGTAGGCTTGGGCAATGTGGCAAAAGAAAGCGTTGCCCATTACATCCGTGAAAGGCAGCGTTGTCGTTGCCCCGCCACAACTGCCGGTATCTGCCTGAATTGTCCTGGATAGGAAGGTCAGGTTTGCTATCAATGAAATGAGTAGAATAGCGCGAACAGCGATTGAACGATTGAGTGTCATAGAAAATCTCCTTCTGGTTGATGTTGACCCCTCTACAGTAAGGGAAATTTCGAGCCCGTTGCAGAGCATATTTATGCGTTTTTTTTGGCAGAAAAAGAGAATCCGAAGAACCGAGGTCAGGAAGATTGCCTACCTTGGCGGGAATACACCTCTTGCAAAAGTGTTTTGAAAGGAGTGGTCAGTAAGCGCAAGCCTTGTCAATCAAGCTCAGAAGGCATGCCTCGTGAAACACAGCTATGCCTATTTCAAGCGTTTGGCTGTGGTTACGAGTCCTTACATCCCTTGAACGCTCACAGGGCTTTATTTCGCGTTTTTGTTTGATGTGTCATTGGTCAGGGGTAAGGTTTTAGCGAGCCTTGTCTTTGTCTCTACAAAAAAAAGAGGCGAGGGCTACCATTTCCCCGCCTCAAAGTGGCAGACAGTCTGGGGTAAATCAAATCCAGGCGCGATCACCATCGAAGAGCGCGCGACCGAATGGCGAATCTACGTCAAAGGGCTCGAAGGTGTCGCGTTTGGCATGCCACAAAGCCAGCGCCGTGCTGAGTACAAGGTCATCATGCGCGCCCTCTCTTGCCGAGTAGGTTTCATTAGCCGCCAGAGTCTTTTTCAGCCGAAAGTCCTGCAACTCTTTGAGCAATGTAGTTGCATCTTTTAGCCCTGAAGCGACCTTCAGCATGTGATTTTGCAGGGCGACAGCAACGGTGCTCACGAGTTCAACTTTCGGTACCCTCTGATAGCCGTCCGTATAGGTCGCTGTGCTGCCTCCTGTGATAGTGACGGGCGCGAACTGGCAACGCAGTCCTGCCTCCTGAAACAGATCCACCACGCCGCGCCCGACGCCCGAGCCGTCAACGATAAGCGTAATCGGCGCAAGGTCAGTATCAACGCCGCCGTTCCACCTGACCCGCTCCACGCGAAAGAACGGATCTTCTAAGCCAGCCTTCACGTCGCGCACGATCTCTGTGTATTTTGTGCCGAGCGGCCAACGGCGAATAATCGGCACCTGAAAAGATGCCGCCGCCCGACTCACGCCTTCATCTTCAAAGTATGAGCGCTGCAATACGACAAGCGCCGTGTAATCATTCGTCTGTCCCAGATCCAACCCCGCAAAGAACTCGACTTGCTGTCCGTCTTTTAATTGCTGCGTCATAACTCCAACCCTCCAAAACTCCCGACCTGCACAGATGAACTGAGGCAGGCTTGAATGTCGTCATAGCGAAACACCGCGTCATCCGTTTCTGTGAACTCACAAAGATACTCTGCTCTGAAAACCCAGTCCGGCATGGTGCGTTTTTCCTGTTCAAGAAACTCCGCTGTGATGCGTGGGCAATCGGTCGCCGTTACCCTGACCTTCAACCAGTCATCGCCGCCCTCAGTCCACACCTGATGAAATATGCCGCGCTTGCCGTATGGCGAACTGAGCATGATGATCTTGCCCTGGCTGACCGCAAGCATGGGGCGAATTGCATAAAACAGACCATCATCAATGCGCGCCGCTTCATCACAGATGAGCAGAGAGACAGCCGAAAAGCCTCTGATGGTTTGTTCGGTCCCGGGCAAACAAACGATGCGTGAGCCGCTGTCAAATTCCAGACGCAAGGCTGATTCTTCCCGCGCTTCCATGTGCAAAGAGTTGAGCAAGTCTTTGACTTTGCGGAATAGTTCCTGAGACTGGCGCAGGGAAGGACTAAGCAGAAGCACTAAAGATTTTGGCTCAAAGAGCGCCGTGTGTAATCCGATAGCCGCCGAAACCGTACTCTTGCCAGATTGACGGCTGCAATTCAAGATGATCTGTTTAGCGTTCGAGCTCAGCAAATCGGACTGCCAGGGGTCGGGATCAAAGCCAGCGCGCCGGGCAAATAACACAGGGTCACTGCTTTCCATTTCCCGTTGCCGTTCGATTGCCTTACGAGTCGCCGCCATCATCAACGGATTCAATGAGTCGCCTTGCCTCTCGGATAACATCATCTTCGCTCACTCCATACTCACGCGCCATCTGTCGCCAGTCTCTTACAGACAGGTCAACATCAAGGGATTGCTTCGGCTTGCCTTCTGTGCGGTCGGCAATCTCAGGCGCCGCTGAGGTGTCGCCACTGGCAGCGGCAATGACCACACGCGACGCAATGACCTCGGCAAACGTGCGCCCCAACTTATCCCCCTCCACAGGTTGCGCGAGTTGCTTGCGGTAGGCTTCAGACAGGGTGATGCTTTTAGGTCTGCCTGCTGGATTGCCAGATTGCCCCGCCTCAAAGGGTTTGAGATTGGCAAGAGAGCGTTTTTTGGCTTCACTGATTTTTCTGTGTTTATCAATGACTTTGCTCATATCACCATCCGTAATTGCCGCTCTGCCGAAGTCGCTGTTTTGTGGCGTCCGCAGTGGCGCGCTTATCATCTTCCAGAATGTTTTGCCTCAGTAGCGGCCACGCCTGCTTGTTAAAATCCGCATCCGTCTTGCCCGGATGTTGAGCCAGCCAGTCTCGCATGAGATATTGCTTCTTTTGTTCAAGCTGAAGCTCCAGCGCTTTGTCGGCTTCCTGTCGCCTGACTTCCCTCCTGGCATCGAGCTCGGCTAAGTATTTTTTGCGAGCCGCTTCATTTTCACGCCTGCTTTCCTCGCGCCTTTGTTCTTCGGCACGTTCGCGCTCCTGCCTTTCTTCTTGCCAACCAACGTATGCTTTCGCGTGTTTAGACATTCTTCAATTTCCTCCATATTCAAAATTCCTCAACTTACTGATGACAATCGCAACCGATCATCACGATCTTTTAATACCCCGCCCTTGACTGCGCGTATCCACCTGTTGGGCTTTGTATGCTGTTGATTCGCTGCTGTAAAACCTCAACAGCATTACTCAGTTTCAGGATTTCTGTTATTTCCTTAACAGGGATAGTGTTATTCACATCGCCATAATAGTTGTGATTGACGACTGACTGACCGCCGCTACCGCTATTGCCGCTCCTAACAAAAGCAGCCCCGTTCTGTGATTGAATATTTGCTGTGATGGCGCCACTTGCCGACACCCCGCCGCTCACCGCTGCCTTGATTGCACTGGCGGTCTTAGCCAAACCATCAGCCCATCTATTGACGTTGCCTAACACGGTGTCACTCATCGTTCCCCAGGTGGCAGTCATCTCCACAAGCGAACCCATCCAGGTTGTGATTCTGTTTACATCCGAGTTAATGCCATCAAAAGCATTGCCTTCCAGAGGCTTGTAATTTGCAAAGCCGCCTAAAAACTCAAACATTGATTTGCCAGTTTCAAAAATGCCTCCAAGTTGTCCACCGGCTTTTGAGGCTTTGTTCAGCGCATAGCCAATCAAGTCTTCGCTGAATTTGAAAAAACCGTCAATGAATTTACGTGCATTGCCAAATGCAGCAGCGACTTGATCGAGTGAGATTTCAGGCGTTTCAATCGCTGCTTTAATGGCGTTCGGGATTGCTGTTACAAAATCAATGACGGGCTTCAGACGGTCTGATTTCTTGCCGCTTTGTTTTGCTATGGACAATTCAACATCTGCCATCACAGCAAAGATGGCGTTGAGTAATTTGGTTGTGGAGGCTCCCAAAGCTTTTACATCTGTGTCGGTCGCTTCTTCCATTCCCTTGATGGCTTTTGAGAGACCAACAGCGCCAAGCATAAAATCAAAAGCGCCGCCTAGATTTTCAGTAACAGCCTTTGCCGCATCCATCGCCATCGGGGCAAGGCGCTTTGACTCATCAATGAAAAGCTCAAGCATCAAACCGAGTTGATTAATGAAACGGCGAATGGCTTTTCTAGGCGTGTCTGTGCGAACCGAGATGGCTTCAAGTAGCTGTTGCCCCTTAGCCATCACATCAACCATCTTCGATTTCATGTCCTCATAGACTGACGCGATGTTGGCTTTTATCTGGTCGAGTTGAAGTTCGCGTTTAGCTTTCTCAAAATCACTTGGGCCGCCGAAGATTGCGGCGAGAGTCCCGCCAATGACGCCCCCCACAAGAAAACCGCCTGCGAACCTGACCGACTTGGAATCATCGTGGAAGGTGGAAGCAAATACGCTGACCGCTTGCGTGAGCGCGCTGAACATACCACCAAGAGCGCTGGTTGCCGCCCCAATGCCGCCTGTGATGCCAGAGGCTACGCCGCCTGTGACCGCACCGCCTGCGGCTTGACCGGCTGCGGTTGCCGCGCCTGCGGCTGATTGCGTGGCGCTGTTGACCATTGTGCTGATTGCGCCGCCCACCTGATTGGTTGCTTTGTCGCCTTTGAATAACCCAACGATAGAGCTGAGTAATCCGCCGACCGACGAAGAAATGCCATCGCCAAAAACTTTATTAAGAATTGAAAGAACGGAGTTACCAAAAGACAGCCATTGATTGAGAGTTGAGGAAACCTTGCGGACCGCATCACCGAACTTGCCTGGCATGGTGTCAATGATATTGCCAACATCTTTTGACCAGCCCTGAACTTTACCCAAATGCCAGCCGAACTGATCAGCGAGCGAATTGAGCGCGCCACCGATGCCTTTACCTAAGCTATCCACAATGTCTTCTTTTGCCTGCTTGGCGGCTTTTGCGGTTTTCACAATCGCCTCAAGCATGGTGTCTAAGGATGACGAATCAATTGTAGCTTTCGCTAAAGAGCCAACTGATCTAGCAATCGCATCGCCCATCTCTTTTGTAATAGCGATGGTTTCGCTTATCGTGTTGTTTAGATTTGCCATTGAAGGCGTGATATTTTCACGCAGAGATTTATCGGCTTCGAGAAGCTTCTTAATGGCACCATCAACCGTCTGCGCAAACTCCGTGTTGCGCCCGGATGCAACACTCATCAAGGCACCGTAATGAGACATGGCATCGTTGAGAAGTTTCGCCTCATCTGCCATCTTTGCCATCTCTGCGGCTACTTTCGGGTAGTTTCTCATCAAGAGAATTAAAGCTTCAGGGGAGAGACCGACGCCGCCCGTACTGGCGAGCCACTTGTTGATATCGCCGAGCGATTGCTGGAAAGCCTGCTTGATCTGGTCCGCGCCCTTGCTCACTTTGGGCGTGAGTATTGAAATCATCTTGTCGAAGTTCGAGCCAAGCTTATCGCCGAGAAAATCAAAGGCAGCTTCGAGCCCTGTGACGCCGGACTTGAAACCATCGAGCACAGCCTTACCGTGCGCTTTGCTCTTTGCTCCATGCTCGCCGATCAGCTTTTCAAGTTTTGCGGTGATGTTGTCACCCATCGCAAAGAAAAGCTTTTCGATGCCAGACGGAGAGTGCGTGTCTGAGCCATCCTTGTAGCCGGAAAGACCCGCCGCGCCGATCTTCTTTAACTTGTCATAGATTTTGCCGGGTATATCTGTCAGGTAGGTTAAAACGGAATCCCATGCACTTGAGATTAACTCAGGAACTTTGCCGAGCCATTCTTTGATTCCATCGTAAAGCTTTGTGGCGCTCTCAACTGCCCCTGTCTTTGCTTTGCCGAGCCATTCCACTATGCCGGTTGCAAGATTTGAAAAGAACGTAACAGCGCGCCCCGGGAGTTTCGCAAACCAGTTGATAATGCCCTCCACAAGACCCGCCGCCGATGTCGAAGATGACTCTTTTGAATCCGTGAAAAATGAAACGATGCGCCCCGCAAGATTACCGATGAGGCGAGCGAATTGACCTCTACGCCGGTTGCCTGTGACGCCTTCAAAAGCGAATCAAGCGCCGGGACTTGTCCGGCTGTGGCGATAGACCAGTCACCGAAAAGGCGTGTGGTCTTTTGGATCTGCGTTGAGAGGTCACCACCCGTAAGGCGCGCAAGGTTTAATTGTGTGGTTGCCATCCCTTCTAGATCCGCGCCGGTCTGATTGGTGCGCTGACTCAATTCAGCAAGCGCGGTTGAAATGTCATCAAAAGAGGCAGGAACGCCGCTTGCGACATTGCGGAAACTCTCTTGCAGTCCCTCGAACGCCGCGCCCGTTGCGCCGGTGGCGATGCGGATCTTGTCAAAAGAATCATCAAAGGCAGCGCCAATGTCAAAAGCCGATCTTGTGATATCTGCGAATGGCTGGATGACCGAATCCATCATGTTAGTGATGCTGCCTGAAATCTTGCTCGCCCATGCCCGAATATTATCGCCTTTGGCATTAGCGCCAAACGAATCCAACTTCTTCTCTGACTTCGCAAGAGCCGTGTCATGCTGGTCGGTATTGGCAATCAAAACGGTTTCGATTCTTGAAACTTCAGTGCTCATAAGTCATCAACCCTTCGAGGTTGTGACAGCGGATTATGGACTTGATGACAGCGGTTTTACTGGTTGGACGATGACAGCTTTATATGGACGTTTAAGAATCGAATCTTTGTTCGATTGTGTTTTGCAGTTTAGCACGTTTCTGAGTGCTGGAAAAATGCGAGAGGTTACTTAATTTCGCCTCGCGCGCCTGGTCTTTGCGATTGTCCTATCGCTCATCTCTCAGCTGAGGTCGCTGTCTTTTGACCTCACCGAAAGCAGACCAAAACTTTAACCTGTTAAGGCTTTTGCGTCGGTTTCTATAGTCGGTTGCACAACGGGATGCTCTCTTTGCCAGCGCTGAAAAGAATCAACATACTGCTTACGGTGAGTGAGGTCATAATCCGCTTTCAATCGTTCATCAATAAGCCGACACGCCTCAACAAAACGCTGCCCCTGTTCGGCATCCATGCCGATTGCCGCTTCAACTCCCCTGGCTACGATACGATCAGCCAGTTCGACTATGCCGATAGTGTCTTCAACCTTTGGCTCAAACATCGCGTTGTACGAACTAATCAGAACCGGCAAACCACCCGCGATGTAGGCGTTAATCAGTCGTAGCCAAAGCCATTCGGGTGTAGTTTTCGGTCGCGCCTTCTGTTTCGCTCTGCGTGATGCTTTCGACATTCCTTAATCCTCCTTTCAATTCCAAAATGTCCACCTTTATATATTTAAACACAGTAAGAGGAATATAGAGGGTGGCGCTTTTTATTACTCATCAAAAATAGGTCACAGTTAGGTCACGGTAACTTGCAAAACTTTGAAATACTCTCCTTCAAAATACCGCGTAAAATCTTGAAAACAGAACGCGGGCAAAAATTTTCGTTATGGTATCAATAAAACCTTTTTGTTGAAATAATTGACGATACGCGTGTTAAAGAATTGACCCATGAAAAAACTCAGGCGTATTATTCACCTACCAATCTGATGCGTCAGTTTCACCACGCTCAAATCAGGGTCTAAAAAAGGAGCTAAGACATGGACAAGAAAAAATTCATTCATTCCGTTCTATCTTTTGTAATGCTGCTCAATATCATTCCCGCAGGGTTTGCCCAGGGCACCACCTCGCGGGTCACAGGAGTGGTACTGGATCCAAACGGCGCTGTTGTGCCGAACGCAAAAGTAACGCTCACCAATGAAGGCACCAAGGTTGTCTTCACAAGCGAAAGTTCTTCCACAGGAACCTACGCTTTTGAATCCGTTCAAATCGGAACCTATACACTGACGATTGAAAAGCAGGGTTTCAAAAAATCCGTCGCAGCAAACAACGTAGTGAACATAGGGCAACCAACAACCCTCAACATCGTGCTTGAACTCGGACAGGTCGCCGAAACCGTAGAGGTGCGCGGCGGTGCAGAGCTTGTGCAAACCAGTTCATCCGGTAATTTCGGCACCATCGTTGACCAACGATTGGTTGAGCGGCTCCCCGTCGTCGGCACTCGCGGACGCAATCCGCTCGATCTGGTTCTGCTGCAACCGGGCGTTGTCTCCGGCGCAAATACCGGCGGCGGGGTTCACGTTCATGGCGCCAGAGACAGAGCCTGGAACTTCACCCTGGATGGCATTGATACAAATGAAACGAGCGCCGGAGGGTCGAATTTCTCGCCCACCCGAACCAACCCCGATGCCATCACCGAATTCAAAGTTATCACCAGCAACGCGACTGCTGAATACGGACGCAACAGCGGCGCACAGGTCGCCATGGTTACGCGCTCTGGAACCAACGAATTTCACGGCAATGTTTTCGAGTTCTATCAAACACCGAGTTTTCGCGCTAACGAACAGGAAAATAACCTGAACAAGATCGTCAAGCCGCAGTTCGTTCAGCACATTCCAGGCTTTAGCCTGGGCGGTCCCGTGTGGATTCCCAAACTCTATGACGGCCGCAACAAGACCTTCTTCTTTACCAATATGCAGTGGCTGCGTTTGCGCTCGACACGCGCCGTCACCAGCACGGTTTATACGCAAGCGGCGCGCAATGGCTTGTTTCGCTATGTCGTCGGCGGTCAAAACAATCCCGCAGGGGTTGCCGGTGCCTCGGTTGACGCAAATGGCAACGTGCTGGCCGGAATCACTGTGAAGTCTTATGACGTCGTCGCCAACGACCCAGCCAGACGTGGGCTTGATCCGACGGTTCAAAAAGTTTTAGGGCTAACGCCTCTGCCCAACAACTTCACGGTTGGCGATGGCTTAAACACTGCTGGCTATTCCTTCTCGCCGATTGAACGCGAGAAGCAACAGGATTTTGTTATGAAGATTGACCATGTCATCAATCAAAACAACACAGTCTTTGGTCGCTGGTCGCAGGGCAGCCAGGATACGATCGGCGATTTCGTCAACGATGGATGGTCGCGTTTCCCTGGCACTCCGCGAATTGTTGATACCATTCGTCGTCCAAAAAATCTGGCGCTCAACTGGCGCTGGACGCCTACCGACCGCATCACCAACGAAGCCGTATTCGGGTTAAACAAATTCAAGTTCGATTTCTTCAATCCTGATGGGAACTTTTTGGACAACCCGCCTTTCTTTCTCGGCTTGGTGACTCATCCTCTGGATCATACCATCGGTAATCTTCGTGAATTGACGACCTACCAAGTCGTTGACAACCTGTCGTGGGTACGCAGTTCGCATACCTTCAAGATGGGTTTCAACTTCCGTTTTCAAAAGCATGAAGACAGACGGGGTTCCGTTGCAGGCGGCAATGTTCGCCCCATCGCAAACTTCAGCAGGATTACTAATCCCGTTGACGTTGCAACTTTCCGTTTGCCAACAGACATCAACACCGCCAACGACCGTCCGCGTTTGCAATCGGCAATCAACGAATTGCTCGGCCGTGTTGGCAGCATCAGTCAGAGTTTCGTCGCCGAAAGCGATAACGCTTATGCAGCGCCCGGTACGACTTTCGTCTTTGCTGCGCGTTACAACGAGCTAGACTTTTACTGGCAGGATTCCTGGAAGATACGTCAGAATCTGACCATTGATCTGGGACTCAGATGGGAGATCAAGCAATCGCCGCGCTCTGTAAATGGCAGCATCATCCTGCGACCCGACCAGGGCGTTTTTGTCGGCGCGCCACCCAACACCAATCTGAAATGGGTTGAAGAAAAACTCCATGATGATGATGTGAATAATTTCGGTCCTTCGATTGGCGTTGCCTGGGATCCGTTCGGCACCGGCAAGACTTCTATACGCGCCAACTACCGCATCGCTTATGACCGAATGAATACTTTTGTTATCTCTTCGACTATCTTCCAGAGCGAGCCAGGGATAACGCTTGGCGCAGTCAACACAACTTTTGGACAAGCTGGTGGGAGACTCAGCGATGGGCTTCCCACGCTTGCGCCACCCACAGGTCTTACGCCCGCGCAATTGCGTCAACCTACTTCTTTTTCGTCCGGCAGCATTCACGTGGTTGACCCGAATTGGGAGGCGCCAAGAACCCATCAGTGGGGACTCAGCGTGCAACGCGAACTCGGTTGGAAGACCGTTGCGGAGTTGAATTACATTGGCCGCAAAGGTGAGCATCTGTTTGGCGCATACAACATCAATCAGGCCGAAATCTTCAACAACGGATTTGTTGAGGCCTTCAAGACGGTGAAAGCGGGCGGTCAAAGCAGCTTGCTAAACCAACTGCTTCAACCAGACCCGAGCCGGCGCACTACCGAAACAGGCTCAGACCTGGTGCGTCGTCTGTTCCCCACCGAATTGAGCCAAAACGCTGCTGGCGCGCTCGCGGCAACGCTGGCAAGAAGAACCGCCACAGGCGGTGTTCCTCTGCCAGTGGCAAGCGGATTGGGCGCAACCTTCTTCTTCCCCTTCCCGCAATTTGCCGGCGGTTTGAATGTCTTGGATAGCGGGGACCGTTCTACTTATCACGCCTTTGAAGCGATACTCAATAGAAGATTTTCAGGCGGTTTCAGTTTTCAATTTAGCTACACATTTGCTAAATCCTTAGACACGCGCTCCTTCGACCCTGCGTTTACAAGGGTCGGAACTGGAAATGCTCAATCAGGATCAAGCACGCCGTTTGATATAAAAAATCGTGAATTGAATTATGCGCGTTCAGACTTTGACCGCAGACATTCATTTCAAGGCGCGGCTGTCTATGACTTGCCGTTTGGCAAAGGCCGCCAATTTGCAAGCGACATCCATCCGGCGCTTGAGCGCATCATTGGCGGCTGGTCTTTAACCGGCTCCATGGTATTGACATCGGGCAGACCGTTTACGATTTACTCAGGCTCGAACACCTCCAGCAACGTCATTCAATCACCGGCAAACTGTAATGGTTGCACACCCGATCTCGTAAAGCGGTTATTTGAAGCCAGCTCCGGCACGGAGTTTTACTTCACTCCTGCACAGCGCGGCGCGGCCTTTGATGCGGCAACCAACACACGCGGCATATTTTCCATACCGGAGCCGGGACAGTTGGGCAATACCGGAAGAAACTTCTTCACGACACCGGGTTTCTTCAATATGAATCTGGCGATTGGCAAGTTCACACGCATCACGGAAAACCACAAGCTTGAATACCGCCTTGAGATGCAAAATGCCCTGAACCACCCGTCGTTTGGCTTGCCGGAGAGCGCGACGATTACCAGCACGCTCTTTGGTCGCGCCAGAGGCAACACCGTAAGCGGTGCACGTCGAATTCAGATGGCGCTCAAGTATTCGTTCTAGGCTTGAGATTGCAATCCCAAAATTGCAATGACTGTAAGGGCGACCCTTTGTGGTCGCCCTTTTTGAATTGGGGTCTAAAGAAGATTTGTTTGCAGCACAGGCAAA
>JANMSG010000210.1:0-3969 GCA_031389065.1 Acidobacteriota bacterium
AGAAAGATGTATAAAGCATGAACTGCCTACTGCCTATTGTCCTCCCTGTTTCTGCGGTGAGGAAAACCTTCAATAATAAGGCTCTCAAGTTCGGCATTACTTTTTCATCCCTGGTATTTTAGCTTTCCTCACAGGATTATCCTTCGATCGGCAAATCTTACAAGTTGCCAACTCTTACATATAAAGTTAAATTCTTTCAGAAGCTTGACACAACAAAATGGAGTGTTAAGACTTCTTTTTCAGTACACAAAAAAACAAGTATAAAGCAATTAAGACTTCCTTCCGTGCAAGGGAGTCTAATGCTTCGCAGTTATCTACCATTTCGTTTCAAGGAGAAATCAGTGAAAAAACTAACAAAATTATTTTCAGCCGTACTCTCAATATTTTTCTTATTTGCCTGCGCAAACATCAGTTTTGCCAACCCTGAAGGAGACGCGCCCGCAGAGGTTTCCATCAAAGTCTCCGCCAGGAAATTCAAATTTGAGCCGGGCAAAATCACTGTTCGTAAAGGCGACCGCGTGAAATTAATCGTCACTTCTGTTGACGTTGATCATGGCATAGCGATCACAGAGTTCGGCGTTGAGAAAGAGATTAAAAAAGGCGCGACCGAAACTATCGAATTCACGGCTGACAAAGAAGGCACCTTCAAATTCTACTGCTCAGTATTCTGCGGCGACGGACACCCGGAGATGGCTGGCGAATTGATTGTTACAAATGCGCAGAGCACCTCAGCTTCAAATATGAAAGTATCGTTTGACCCGAATACTCCAGGTGTAGTTTTTGTGGAATCGAATGGCGAACGAATAAGAATTGATACAGGCGCAAAGACCTACGCTCGCGTAGATAGTTCAAACCTTACAAGTGCAGACTCCACCAGCAAAAACGAGAACGCCAGCGCTACCAAAGTCGATAAAAATCTGCCTTGGATAAGCGAGCCATATGATTATCAGTTGATTAACGTGCCAACGCCAAAGCGCGTGCCGAAAGGAAGTTTGAATGTTCATTTCACGCATCGATTCTCAGCCGCAATCAACGCCGAAGGCAATAACTTTGGCGATAC
Source organism: Acidobacteriota bacterium (assembly GCA_031389065.1). Lineage (GTDB taxonomy): Bacteria > Acidobacteriota > Blastocatellia > UBA7656 > UBA7656 > JACQDB01. The sequence continues at coordinate 1,061 of JANMSG010000210.1, forward strand.
GGCGAAAGAGTTATTCGGTTTGGATAGCTTCTCAGTTTCAGCCTTAGGCTTTACCTACGGCTTTACAGATCGTTTATATGGAAAAGTGACGCGCTCGCCTGTGTGCGACAGAATCGGTTTGTGTAAGACCATTGAAATCGGACTCGGTTATCATTTGTTGGATGAAGCTGGAAAATCTCCTATCGCGCTATCGGCTTATACAAGCATAGAAGGCGACGATAATTTCACGGAAAATTACAACTACAATATTCAAGTAATGATGGCGCGCAGCATCACCAAATACGTCAATATCTTCTTTTCACCGGCAGTTCATTTCAGAGCCAACGACAGTCACAGGTTTAATCCCAATCTTTCATTTTTCCCCAGCAATAGACAATTGGTGGGAGATTTAGATTTAGGAAAACACACAGGCTCTTTTGGCTTTGGGGTAAACGCTAGAATTCGCCCAACCGCTTCTCTGCTCTTTGAATTTACACCACGAACCGGGTTCAAGCTTGGCAATGTGTTTGCAGACTTTTCAAACCCAAATGTGATTCGATTTACAAATAATTCGGAGCCAGAGATTGGTTTCGGCATTGAAAAACGAATGGGTCGTCATGCCTTCGCGCTGACTTTCTCAAATACCCAAACCACGACCACCAGCCGTTACAATTCAAGCAATCTAGGCCTCAAGCCCAGCCGGTACACAATCGGTTTCAACATCTTTCGAAGACTCATGTAAGGATAGTTGATATCTAGGCTTTTGCCTTCAGGCGTGAATGGATGCGAATACTTTACGCCTGAAGGCAAAACTCTGAACGTACTCACTTCAAATAATTTGCTAGTAGTGTTGCAATTCCTAAAAACGAAAACGAGCCGCAGACGTCTGTGCAAGTGGTGACGAATACACTCGAAGCAACGGCAGGGTCAACGCCGAGTTTTTTTAATCCTGTAGGCACTAAAACTCCCGCAAGCCCTGCGACAATCAAATTGATAATCATCGCAAGCCCAAGCACGACACCCAACAAAATTTTTTGACTGGCGATTGCGACCACTACAGCGCATATTAAACCGGTTATCAATCCGTTCCCTGCACCAACGAATAATTCTTTCATTGTCGCACGACTTACACTCGACACTTGATTGAGTGCCATCCCTCTGACCACAACCGTTACGGCTTGCGTAGCGGCGTTACCTCCCATTCCCATCGGTATGGACATTAATGGAGCAAGAAAGCTCATTGAATCTATGGTTCCTTGAAAGCGGCTGATTACCAGCGAGGCGATGAATGCAGTACCAAGATTAACCACAAGCCAGGGCGCTCTAAGCCTTAATGACCGCGAAGCCTTCGTTGAAACCTGTTCTTCAGCCGTAACGCCCGCCAGCGCAAGCAGATCTTCTGCCACTTCCTCCTGGACGACATCTATGACATCGTCAACCGTGACGATACCAACCAGTTTGTCTTCGTCATCAACGATAGGCAAAGCCAGCAAGTTGTATTCAGCAACCAGCCTTGCAACCTCCTCTTGCTCCGCGTCCGTTCGCGCGCTGATGACGTCAGGAGCCATGATTCGCTTCAACTGTGTAGAGGAAGGCGTCGTCAATAATTTTCGTAAACTGACAACACCGATCAAATGATTCCTCCTGTCTACAACATAAACATAAAAAATCATTTCCAGTTCGTCTGAGCGACGTTGTAAAGCGGTGATGGCTTCCGAAACCGTCACGTCTTCCTCGAGCGCGAAATATTCGGGGGTCATGATACGACCTGCCGTTCGTTCTTCGTGTTCTAATAATTCGCGCACTTCTGCAGCGGTTTGCGTCTCCATCAACGCCAGTACCTGTTTTACTTGTGACTCAGGTAAACGTGAAGTCAACAAGGTTGCGTCGTCTGCGGGCATCTCGCTCAAGAGCTTGGCGATTTGCTCAGGCTTTAACCTTTCGAGCAAAGCTTTGCTGTCACTTGAAGCCATTTCGCTGATGATGCCAGCCACCTGAGAGGCTTCACATTCTTCTAGAAGAATAGAGAAAGCCTGTACGCGTTCGAAACCGCCAAGCGCTGAAATAATTCTTGCCACTTCAACGGCATAGGCTTTAGAAAATATTTTCGCTACTGCCGAACGGGCATTCCTATGCAGGAGTTTTCTCACCAGAGCAACCGAAACTGCTGAATTTCCCTTTGCTCCCTGGGTGTTTTTATTTTCAGACATGAGCGACTCCTTCTCTCCTCGATTCTTAGTTGGGGACGCGCTAGGCGCTTACGATTTTCAACTCTACCTTAAAGCCTTGCTATTCAGGAAGATGTTGAGTCAATATTTTAAGCGAAACGGTTTGGAAACTTTATTAATCGCCATATCGTAAGGCGGTTACATCGAGATTCGTAAGGTAGCATAGAAAGGAGAATCAATATGAGTACACCCGGTGATGTAATTATTGAAGAGAAATCTTCAGACAGAGATGAAATTATGGTGACCAAAATGGAAAACGAAGAACCAAGAACGAGCACAACATTTGATGACATAGCTTCAACGGTTAGAGATTCTGTGAAGGATGTAGCGCAGAAAACCGGCGAAGTTGTAAACAAAGCAACTGAATCCATTAGTAAAGCGATTGAATCAGCGCTTTCAGCTAGAGATCATGTAGTTATGGTTCGCGTCAACGACGATTCGTTGAAGAAGCTCGACGCCCTTGTGCAATCGGGAATTTTCAAGAGTCGTTCAGAAACGGCGGCAATTTTAATTGGCGAAGGAATCAAGGGCCAACCTGTATTATTTGACAGCATTGCTCAAAAGATTGAAGAGATTGAACGCTTACGCTCGGAGTTAAAGAGCATCGTTCATTCAAACGAGTAGTCTGCTCTTATTCTGGATCACCCTTCTTTTTCTTCTATAACATAGAAGGAACCTCGAAGCCCGCTTGGTTGCGATTCG